>JANRLU010000262.1:0-2702 GCA_033762275.1 Thermonemataceae bacterium
GATGTTACAGAAGATATGCTCATTGGCATCTTAGCCGCTCACGATAAAATGGCTTGGATGTTGCGTTCTCATTTACAATAATTTTTTATTCTTTATTTTAACCAATTTTTCAACCCAAAAAATTTATGTTAGTTCTTAGAAAAGCCCCTCATTTTGTAGCTCCTGCCGTTATCAATGGAGAAGAAATTGTTGAAAATTTTTCTTTAGACCAATACTTAGGCAAAAAGTATGTGGTTTTCTTCTTTTATCCCAAAGATTTTACCTTCGTTTGTCCCACCGAAATTTTGGCTTTTCAAGATAAATTAGCCGAATTTGAAAAACGCGATTGTGCTGTTGTGGCTTGCTCTACAGATACCGAAGAAACTCACTTAGCTTGGTTGAGTACCCCAAAAGCTAATGGTGGTATAGAAGGCGTAACATACCCCGTAGTAGCTGATACCTCTAAAACTATTGCCAAAAACTATGGTGTTTTGGGTGGTTATGAAGACTATGACGAAGAAGGATACGCTACCTTTGTAGGTGCTCCTATCGCTTTACGCGGCACTTTCTTGATTGATAAAACAGGAATGGTACATCACGAAACTATCAATAACTTTCCTTTAGGTAGAAATATTGATGAAACTCTACGCCTTTTAGATGCCCTTATCTATGTAGAGAAACACGGAGAAGTTTGTCCTGCCAACTGGGAAGAAGGAAAAGATGCAATGAAAGCCACCAAAGCTGGTGTTGCTGATTATCTATCGAAACACTAAATAATAATTATATTTTAGAAAACCTGTACAGAGCAATCTTTACAGGTTTTCTATATTTGCTATCAATTTTCAAACAATGCTTCTCTATATTATCGTCGCCCTGATTGTTCTCACCATCTATGGAGACAGAATATTCAGTTTGTATGCTAAAAAACAAAGCTCTCCTGAAAGTAAAAAAACACTAAAGACGAGCAATCTTCTCCGTTACCCCTTAGTTTTTTTAGGTAAAAGCCAAAAAGTTCAAAAACCTATAGAGCGGCTAAATGAAAAAAAAGGGAAAAGCGAAGAATATTTTTTTAAGTATCTACAAAAATTTTTCGGAGATGCTATTCATATAAATATGGCTCTGACAGCGGGGAAAGCTCACTTCTATCCCGATTTTTGCCTGATTTTAGAAAAACACCAGCTCTATATAGATATTGAAATAGACGAACCCTATAATTTTAAGGGAGAGCCAACTCACTACATTGGAGCAGATACACAACGAAACAACTTTTTTGAGCAAGCAGGCTGGGTGGTTATTCGTTTTGCAGAAGAGCAAGTGGTTCGGCAGCCTACCCAATGCTGTAAATACATTGCCGAACTACTCACTGAACTGACAAAAGATGCCCATTTTAGTCATCATTTTTCCCAGACACCATCGCTTAGTATTTTGCCAAGTGTCTGGACAAGCAACAAAGCCAAAATGATGTTTGCTGATAAAACTCGCAACACCTACTTACAACTCATTGATTAGCCAATTTTAATAAGAAGCTATGGCTTCAGCTATAATTTTACAAGCCTCATATATTTCTTGCTCACTGATGACCAGAGGCGGAGCAAAGCGAATTTTATCTCCGTGAGTTGGTTTGGCAAGTAAACCTCTTTCTTTTAAATCTAAGCAAAGCTCCCAAGCTGTTTTTCCATCTTTTTCAGCAATATCTATCGCATTTAATAAGCCCTTTCCTCTTACAGCTTTTATTTTTTCAGGGTATTGTTGCACCAATTTACTCATTTCTGCCCTAAATATTTCTCCCATTTTCCAAGCATTCTCGGCCAAATTCTCTTCTTTTATAATTTTTAGAGCCTCTATTGCTACCACAGACGCCAAAGGATTACCACCAAAAGTAGAACCGTGTTCACCTGGTTGTATGCACAACATAATATCATCATTTGCCAAAACCGCCGAAACAGGGTAAAAGCCACCCGAAAGAGCTTTGCCCAAAATCAATATATCTGGTTGCACGCCCTCATGATGTGAAGCCAGTAGCTTACCTGTTCGGGCTATGCCTGTTTGTACTTCATCTACCACCAACAACACATTATATTTCTTGCACAACGCTGCTGCTTTTGCCAAATATCCTTCCTCAGGCACAAAAACCCCTGCTTCTCCTTGTATAGGCTCTACCCAGAAAGCACAAACCTTAGGGTTTTGTAAAGATTTTTCCAGAGCAGATAAATCGTTGTAAGGTATAATTTCGTAACCAGGCATAAAAGGTCCGAAATCTTTGGTAGCAGTGGCATCAGTGGAGGCAGAAATAATACCTAAAGTTCTTCCATGAAAATTACGTTGCACAGCCACAATAACAGCCTCATTATGAGGGATATTTTTCTTTTGATACCCCCATTTACGCGAAAGTTTGAGAGCTGTTTCATTAGCTTCTGCTCCAGAATTCATCATCAAGACTTTTTCATAACCAAAAAAATCAGTGATATATTTTTCGGAAAGCCCCAACTTATCATTGTAAAAAGCTCTTGAAGTAAGCGTAAGCTCTTGAGCTTGGCGACTCAGGGCTTCTACCAAACGAGGGTGGCAATGCCCTTGATTAACAGCACTATAAGCCGAAAGAAAATCAAAATAACGCTTTCCCTCCACGTCCCACACAAAAATTCCTTTACCTTTACTCAAAACGACTGGAAGTGGGTGGTAATTGTGAGCCCCATAACGCTCTTCCAAAGCAATCGCTTCCT
>JANRLU010000263.1:0-29405 GCA_033762275.1 Thermonemataceae bacterium
TGCAGTAGTAGGTTACCCTCACGAAATCAAAGGGCAGGGGATTTATGCCTATGTGATTTTAGACCAAGCCAGCGAAAACCATGATGTAGAGAAAATCAAACAGAGTTTGTTGATAACCGTAACCAAAGTAATCGGACCAATCGCTAAGCCAGATGTAATTCAGGTTGTTACGGGCTTACCAAAAACTCGCTCGGGTAAAATTATGCGTAGAATTTTGCGTAAAGTAGCCGAAAAAGACGTTTCTAATCTTGGAGATACCTCTACATTATTAGACCCTAATGTGGTAGATGAGATTGTAGCAGGAGCAGGTTTGAAAAAATAGCATACAATAAGCCCTATAAATACATTTTATAGGGCTTATTTATACTCACACTAAATTGTTTTGCAAAAAAACTATAAGGTTTTATACTTCAAAATCAATTAAACATAAGTAATTTATCAAAACTTATAGGTTTCAGTATATTATTTCAAACTCCCCATTCCTCCATCTACGCCTATGATTTGTCCTGTTATCCAAGAAGATTTTTCAGAAAGCAGAAAATAGGTCATTTCCGCCAAATCTTCTGCTTTGCCTACTCTGCCAAGTGGGTGTCTTTTGTTAGCAGCATCTTTTTTATCTTCACCAGCCAGCAATTTTGCAGCTAAAGGCGTATCAGTGAGAGAAGGAGCAATCACATTTACGCGTATTTGAGCACCTGCCCATTCGGCAGCCAGCGATTTGGCAAGACCTTCCAATGCCCCTTTGGCGGTAGCAATGGAGGCGTGAAAATTCATACCTAAAGTAGCTGCTACTGTACTGAATAAAACTACACTTGCTCCATTGGGAGCGTTTTTTAGTTGTTTGAAAGTTTGTTGAAGTACATCAATCGCTCCTAATACATTGATATTGAGCTCGTTTTGGAAATCTTGGCGGCTAAGCCTATGAAAGGGCTTGAGATTGATGGTTCCAGGACAATACACAAGCCCGTCGAGGCTTTCTATGCCTTCAAAGCGATTATCTGCGGCTTCATTTACGTCCCAAGTAATGTGTTTGATACCCAAGTTTTGGAGTTCTTCAGTGAAGTTACGAGAGGCAACCCAAACACTATGACCATTTTGTACTAATAATTTTGTGGTTGCTAAGCCAATTCCTGAGCTTCCACCCACAACTAAGTATGTTTTACGCATAAATTTTTATGTAAAAAACTTTCGTGTGAGCTAAAATGTTTGAGAACTATGATTTTTTGTGGTTTATTGGAATAAATTTCTCATATTTCCTTATCACATACGTTCCAAAGTGATTTTTATGAGATTATCAATCGTTTTATCAGCATTTTTTGAGAACTCCTGCGTTATTCTGTTGGCTACAATAGCGTTGAGCGAAAGCATTTCATGCCCCAATAACCGAGCCATTGCATAATAGCCTGCCGTTTCCATTTCAAAGTTGGTGAGCCATTTATCTTCGTAATGCAAATAACTAAGGGTATCTACAAGATGTGGGTATTTAATAGCTGTTCGGATTTCTCGCCCTTGAGGGGCATAAAAACCAGGAGCTGTGATAGTTACGCCTTGTAGCATATCAAAGGCTACTCGCTGTAATAGGCTCTCAGACGCTCCCACACAATAAGGCATAAATTGTAATTGAAGTTCTTTTCGCAGAAGCTCAGATATACCTTGCTCAAAGGCTGTATGAGCAATCTTGTAAAAAGTCATCAGTGTATCAATTCCCAGACCATAAGCAGAAGCCACCAAAGAATCCAGACCAATAGCCGCTTGCAAACCGCCAGAAGTCCCCACTCGGACAATCTCCAGCCTTTTCAAATTTTTCTTTATCTCTCTGGTTTTTAGGTCTATATTGGCTAAGGCATCTAATTCTGTCATCAAAATTTCTACGTTATCCGTCCCCATTCCCGATGAAATCACGGTGATTCTTTTGCCTTTGTAAGTCCCTGTATGTGTAATAAACTCACGTTTATTCATCTCAAATTCTACTTCATCAAAGTATTGGCTCACTTTATGCACTCGATTGGGGTCGCCAACTACAATCACTTTATCAGCTAAATGCTCTGGTTTTAGGTTGAGATGATAGATACTTCCATCTTTATTGATAATTAATTCTGATGCTGCGATAGGTTTCATAAATATATGATATAACTAAAGATTTATTTATTTTTTTTCGTACTAATCAAATACAAGCCTAAGAAGTTTAGAAGTCCGTTAAGTACAATGAGTTCATCTCCGAAAGTATATCCAAACCAATTGGGAGTATTTTTACTGAAATAAAAAGCCAATAAAGGGCTTAAAATAGTAACTAAAGGTACAAGTTTACCTCTTAAATTTCTTTTTGTGAAGATACCAAAAGCAAACAAGCCAAGCAAAGCTCCGTAGGTATAACCTGCCGCCTGAAACAAAGCTCCTATAATATTTACAGAAGGATACTCCGCTCTGATTCTCTCAAAAGCTACTACAATGATAAGTAAAATAAGGGAAAAAAACAAATGCACACTTTTTACGGTCTTTTTAGCCTTACTTTCTTGTACTTCTTTTTTGGTAAGATGCAGAAAATCAACACAAAAGGAAGTGGTAAGCGAAGCCAAAGCCGAATCCGAACTGGCATAGGTAGCCGCCGTAATGCCCAGCAAGAAAGCAATACCTGCCAAGATGCCAAAGTGCTGAAAAGCCAAGTTTGGGTAAACTTGGTCGGTGATGATGCTTCCATTTTTGGAGGGCAAAACAATAGCTTGGCTTTCAGCGTACAAGTACAAAGATGCCCCCATTACCAAAAAAATTAAATTAACCAAAACCAAAATAGCCGTGAAAGAAAGCATATTTTTCTGAGCCTCTTTGAGATTTTTGCAAGTAAGATTTTTTTGCATCAAATCTTGGTCTAAACCTGTCATAGCGATGGTGATGAACATTCCCGCCACAAATTGCTTGAGGAAATGATTTTTATTTCCCAAAAAATTATCCCAAAAGAAAATTTGCGACATCGGACTATCATTCACTTTGCCAAGCAAGTCCGAAAAACTAATAGCCAAATCATTTTTGATAAAGAAAATGGTAGAAAGCAAAGCCAAAAGCAGGAAGAATGTTTGAAAAGTATCCGTCCAAACGATAGTTTTTATGCCTCCCCTGAAAGTATAGACCCAAATAAGGGCAACGCTCACTGCCGTAGTAAGCCAAAAAGGGAAGCCCCAAGCCCCAAAAAGCCCCATCTGCAAGGCTTCAACCGCCAAAAACAAGCGAAAAGCTGTGCCAATCGTTCGGGAAAGCAAGAAAAACGAAGCACCTGTTTTGTAGGTATATTTCCCAAAACGAGTTTCCAGATAGGTATAAATGGAGATAAGATTAAGCCTATAATACAAAGGCAACAAAATATAAGCAATAACAAGATAGCCCAAAACATAGCCCAAGACCATCTGAAAATAACCAAAATAACGTACTTGCACAGCCCCAGGCACCGAAACAAAAGTTACCCCTGATAGCGAAGCTCCTATCATACCAAAGGCTACCAAATACCAAGGTGATTGCTTATTGGCATTAAAAAAGGAATGACTTGTAGCCCCACGAGAGGTATAAAATGCTATGCTTACAAGTAAGCCAAAATACAAAACTAAAACAATGAATACTACAATTGGGCTCATAAAATCGCAAAATTACCGCAAAAAAACTCAAAATCTTACAAAAATATAAAAAATATGGAATGAGGACTTTCTTTTAAAAAATTAGCCAATTTTTTATACCTTTTTTTAGCTTACAAGAAAGAATAAATAGCCATAAAAAAAGAAGTTTTTAGAAAAACATTACATAAAAATACTTACTTTTAGCTTTCAAAATGGATATAGCAAAAAAACATTGATTATGAAAAGTTTAGTCTTAGCAATTCTTATCGCTTCCTTTATTTCCCTACAAGCCACCGCACAAGCCCCTACCAACAGAGGTATGTATTTTGATGGAGTGGATGATCAAGTATTTATTGCTCAAAATGCTGCTTTAGATTTTGGTGGAGGGGATAGTTATACCATTGAAATGTGGGTAAAAATACCTAATTATAGTTTTTATAATTTGATTAGTAAAAGTTTAGGTGGGAGTTGTTCGGGTGCTTTTCAAAACGAAATTTACCTTTCGGTTGGTTTAAGCGGAGAAGTTGCCTTTTTTACAAATGTATTTAATACATTAGGGTGGCATGAGGCGGTAACAGCTACTGGAGTAGTAGTTCCAAACCAATGGGTACATATTGCTTGTGTGTATAACAATGGTGCAAAGGAAATTTATATAAACGGTATATCACAAACCCTTACTTTTTCGGGATCTCCATCCACTCCTGGTGTAGCTTGTAATACCCCGTGGCGTTTGGGAGGTGAAGGAGGGATACCGGGTGCAGGTTTGGGGTATATGAAAGGACAATTAGATGAGGTAAGAATCTATAATTCAGTTCGCAACGCTTCCCAAATCCAAGCAGATATGGCAAGCACAGCAGCCAACGGTGCATTAGCTTATTGGGATTTTGAAGATGATGCCACAGCAGGCAATCAAACCGTAGCCACTAACATCGGTAGTTTAGGTGCATCTGCCAATGGTACTTTGACCAATAATCCCTACTGGGCTTTGCGAGTTACGAATACCTTAGATGATGTAAACCAAGGGTCTCTACGCTGGGCTATGAATGAAGCAAATACCGATACAGATACAGATTATATTGATTTTAGTATTCCTTCAGCAGCACCTTGGGATATCAATATTAACTCATCTCTTTCTATTGAGGAAGCCGCTATTGTAGATGCCACTTCGCAACCTGGTTGGGAAGAAAACACTGCTGGGAAAAGGATAAATATATACAAAGGCACGGGTTTTTCTACAGCAGCTCCTCAGATAGCTTTTGATATTGGTAAAAATAGCGGGGCAACAAGTGATGTAGAGATTTATGGCTTCAATGTACTTAATTTTAGATTCGGACCTGATGCACAGGATGTGGCTTTTTTGGTAAATAATTTTGGAAGTAGAAATAACATAAAGATAGGGGCACAAGGCAAGGGAAATGTAACTAATTTCTGCAAACGTTCGGTTACTTTTTATGCTCCTACGGGTAGTACAGGTAATGTAGTGGCTTACAATAGGTTTGGCACAGATGAAACAGGTACAACAGCCTCAGTATCTAATGACGGAAATAATGACATAATTGTTATTGAAGCCCCACTTACCATAGAGTATAATGTGATTACAAAAGGAATTTCTGTTTTTGATGCGGTGAGTAACAATATTATCAGGAACAACAAAATAGGTACAGGGATTGCAGGTACAGAGAATTTTTCTTCAAGTATTACGAATACCTCTAATGGTATCAGGCTTGGTGGAGGATACAATACTGTACGAGACAACGTAATTGGGAATTATTCTAATCCTGGTGCGGGAAATGCTATTCAGGTTTGGGGGCACAATAATCAAATTTTATTTAATAGGATAGGCATTGGTACGGGTGGGCAGAATTTGGCTAATACTATAGGCATACACTTTACTATTGCGGGTGCAGGTGGTGATAACTTCGTGAGAGGGAATGTTATTTCTAATAATACCAGCTATGCGATTAGCATAGAAGGAACGAGAAAGGCTCATATCGCAGAAAATGAAATCTATTGCAATACTTTGGGTGTAAATAGCTCAAAATCACTCCCTACTATTTCAGGGCTTTCTGGTACAACACTCTCTGGTACAGCAGGAGCAGGGGATAATTTGTATATCTACAAGGATAATGCTGGTTGTGTAAATAAGCAGGGGCAAGATTTTATAGCTATAAATGCTGTTGACGCTTCTGGTAATTGGACTTACAATTTTATGACTGCCCCAAGTGTGGGAGATGTCATTACAGTAATGTCCGTTAAAGTAGCTGCTGGAGATTCCCTCAGCTCACCTTTTTCTGCGGCTTTCGTAGTGCCTGCACCTTCCGCTGATTTCTACACACTTGGTGATGCCGATTGGCAGACGGCTTCTAATTGGTCTAACGATGGAACTACTTCTTGTGCTTGCAAACCCGATGGCGTACCCAATGCCAATGTGCGTGTGAGGCATAATGTAAGTATAGGAGGCTCTGCAAATGTAGCCGGAGGCACCAAAATAGATATCCAAAATCCTGTTACCCTTACCATGTCAAATACTTCTTTTACGCTTGCTGAGCTCAAAGGGGTAAGCGGTGCAAAAATAAAGATGAATATCAATGCTTTGCCCTCTGTTACTACTAATTCCTTTGCTTCAACGGCAGGCACTATTGTAGAGTTTGCTGCGGCTGCATCAGGGAATATTCCGCTTACTTTTGGAGGGATTCTTTTCAAAAATTTGTACATCTCGGGTTCAGGTGCTAAGAATGCCGATGGAGTGCTTTCTGTGCAAGAAAACTTCCAAGTTTTTTCAGGAGCTACTTTCAATTTACTTTCTTCTTCTTTTACAGTAGACGGCAATACTACCATAGAAGGAACACTCAATGATAACACAGCAGGTGGGACAAATTACTTTAGAGGAACGATATTTGTAGCTTCTACGGGGTTTTTTCAGGAAACAAGTACCAATTCTAATTATGTTTTTGAGAACGATATTACCAATGATGGAAAATTTAGTCTGGGAGGAGGAGGCACTTATACCTTTAATAAATCTTCGGGTGCTTTGGTACTAACCAATAATAGCAGTGTTAATCAAATTCTTCTATATCCTACGGGGCAAACTAATTGTGATGTAACAATAAAAGGAGGAACAGGAGCAAAAGCGATTACATTTAGAAATTTAACTATTTCTGCTGATAAAACAATCACTAACGAATACCAAGTGGTATTTTTTGGTGGAATTTGTAACGGAGCAACTGCCACCAGTACATGGCTGAATGCTACGAACTCCAGACTTACCATCAACAACGCTGCAATGCCTATGGCTACAGGCGTATTAGATGTATCCGCCATTGGTAACCAAGTCTATTATGATGGAAATGCTGAGAATGTGAAGGCTGCTAATTATCGTGAGGTATTTTTTAGCTTCGGTCCAACAAAAACATTAAGCGGAGATATTACGGTGCTGGATAAACTTGGGGCTCTTTCTGGAACTTCTCCTACACTCGATTTGGCTACTCACACCATTGATATAAAAGGTGCTTTTAGTGGCAGTAATGTTACAAGCCCTATGACTTTGGCAAATGGTATAGCGAAGTTCTCTGGAGCAAATATACAAACTATTTCAGGTAAAACGGCTTTTGATAAAATTGAAATAGATAATCCAAGCAATGTAGAAATAACAGCCGCAGAGAATACGGCTAATGCCATTACTTTTACACAAGGGCGTTTGCAGTTGGGTGCTAATGACTTTACGCTCACAAATCCTAATCCTTCAGACCAAATAACGCAGAGTTTTACTGCCAGTTCTACGTCTTACGTTGAAACCAACGGCATAGGTCGTCTGATACGCAATAACTTGGCTGCGGGTGTTTCATACGTATTCCCTATTGGTGATGCGAGTTCTATTAGGCATATTAGCATAAAGCCAAATACCACAGGGAATGCCGCTGCTAAATTTGAAACGAATATCACGCCCGCTCCCAGCAATCCGCCCAACAACGACCAAGCCGCAGGAATGTGGCTGCTTTCAGGGCTTGATGCAGAGCAGGTAACTTTTGAAAATTCGGGTTGTATATCTCCTAATTCCAAAGTAAATTATTATGATAGCTCTACTTGGTCGGCTGCTGATATACTTACCACGTACAGTAGTCCCGTTTACACTGCCTCAGGAGCCAATATGGATTTCTCTACAGGAAAGACTTATACCGTGTTTGGGTCTGTGCCTGTAAGTTTGAGCATCACGCCAACGACCATCTCTGATGGCGTAGTGGGCGTAGTATACGACCAAATAAATGCTTTTAATGCTTCTGGAGGTTTTGCTCCTTATACACTTAGTATCATTTCGGGTACTTTACCCACAGGTTTGGGGCTCAATACTTCTACCAACCGAATAGAAGGAATGCCCACTGAGGCGGGTACATTCACATTCAGATTGCAAGTACAAGATAATGCTTCTAATGTTGGTACACAAGATTATACTTTTACCATCGCTCAAGGAACGCAGTTTGTTTCGGCAATTACAGTTACAGAGACATCAGCGGGTTCGTACTCCATAGAGGGGTATAGTAACGTAGGTTTAGCCTTGAGTTATTTTAGTACCAACGAAGAGGTAGCGACTGTATCGGGCAATGTAGTTACTATCCATACAGAGGCGGCGGGCGAGGCTGAAATTAGGGCTTTTCAGCCTGGTGATGCTAATTATTTAGCTTCTGATACCACTTTGGTAATGCGAGTAAATGGTTTTGGTTTGGTAAATGCTTTGGACACAAGTTTGGAGAAAAGTATAAAAATTTACCCAAACCCAAGCAGCGAAAAAGTATGGATAGAAAGCAGCGATTATGGCTTAGAGATAGAGAAAATACGCTGTTTCAACGCTTTGGGGCAAGAAATAGAACTTATTTGGCAAGAAAATGAAAAAAATCAATGGCAAACGAATATATTTGCTTTGGCAAAGGGCTTGTATAGTCTGCATATCCACACCCAAAAAGGTATTATTAGAAAGAAATTTGTAAAAATGTAATTTTGAGATTTTGTAAAAAAAATAATATTATATAATTAAAGCGATAACTATGAAAAAAATATATAGCTTCTTCATTTTAATGCTTGTAAATCAGTTGCTGTTGGCACAAGTACCCTCTATTACCTCTTTCTCTCCCACAAGTGGTACAGTAGGTACTACGGTTACGATTACAGGGACGAATTTTGACGCTACACCAGCCAACAATATCGTATATTTTGGAGGGGTAAAAGCCAATGTAACGGCAGCTACAAGCACTCAGCTTACGGTTACTGTACCTGCAGGGGCTGTTTATGCTCCTATTACCGTAACCAATAAGGTTTCTCGAAGAGCAGTTTCTTCGCTGATTTCTTCTACACCTTTTTTTAAAGTTGCTACAGCACCTGTTACGCTTTTAGCTACTTCTTATACATCTTCAACGCTCTCTAATGGTTGGGCGATAGCTTCAGGCTCTTTTAACACTGCTACGGATAATAGACCAGATGTAGCCTTAGGAGTCTATAATCAAAGCTATGTAACCGTACAACTAAGAAATGCTGGAAATACAGGTTTTGATGCGGGTAATAATTACTCACAAGGCTTTACACACGCAGGTAGTGCTTCTGTTGGGGTAGGAGATGTAGATACTGATGGGATTCTTGATTTGGTAGCAGGTTCTTATAATACTGATACAAAAGCCTCTTATATGATAGGAGCAACCGATGGTACTTTTGGTACGGCTAATGTGCTAACTGCAGAAAATTACATACAAGTAGCAAAAGTAGCAGACCTTAATAATGATGGATTGATGGATATAATTACGGGAAGTGAAACAAGTAACCCTATAAGAATATTCTATAGAAACGCTGCAAATACAGGTTTTGAATCTGCTTTACCTGTTGGAGCATCTGATAAAGTTTTTGGAATAGACTTCGCTGATTTTAATAAAGATGGTAAATTAGACTTTGTAGTAGCTTCTTATGGAACAAACCAAGCTGTGGTATACTTACGTAATCCCGCAAATACGGCTTTTGATACATCAGTTAATATAAATTTTGGGGCAAGCCCTTGGAACGTAGCCACAGGAGATTTCAATAATGATGGGAACATAGATGTTGTTGCTTCTATGAATAGTTCTATTGGTGTAAATGTTTGTTTTGGTGATGGAGCAGGAGGCTTTGGGGCATCCACTTCTTATGCGGTAGGGGGAGGTGCAGGTGATTTACGAGGTGTTACGGTAGGCGATATGGATGGAGATGGCTCGTTAGATATTGTTACAGGGAGCTATGGGAATAACAATGTAAGAATCTTACTTAATGATGGTACAGGAAATAGTTTCCTTTTTCCAATTATACTTACTACAGGGGCAGCTATACAGTCGGTTGCTGTTACAGATTTCAATGCTGATGGTTTTCCTGATATTTTGGCGGGTACAGGAAGCGGGGGAGCAAGAGCATATACTTTTGTGCCTACTTCTACTACTTACTACTCTCGCAAAACAGGAAACTGGAGTGATGTTACCGCTGGGAATGGCTCTTGGTCAACAGCTGCTTTGGGTGGGGTAAGCTGTGATTGCGTACCTACGACAGGGGCAACAATTACAATTGGTAACACTCATAATATTACTTCTACGGCATCTTCCGATATACCAACAATCACAACAATCACTGTAAATTCAGGAGCTACACTGACATTAAATAATGGTAATACAAATTCTGCTACCTTTGTCATCAACGGGACACTTACAAATCAGGGGGGAAATGTTAATGCTACTACTTTAACCTTTGGTAGTGGTGCCACGTATGTTCATGCTCGTAATGGAGGAATAATTCCTTCGGCTACCTGGAATGCTGCTTCTAATTGCAATGTAACGGGCATCACTACTACTTCTCCAACAGGTTTTGTGGGGCAAACATTTGGAAATTTAACCTATAACTGCACCTCTCAAGGAGCTTTTTCGTCAAGTATTGATGGTAACTTTACTGTTGGAGGTACGATGACTATCAGTAGCACTGGTTCAGGTAGTTGGAATTGGGGAGGCGGAGATATTATCTTAAAGAAAGATTTGATAAAGACAGCAGGCGTAATTGCACAAGGTACTAGGACAATTACAATGGATGGTACGAGCCCACAAACAATAACGGGAGGCTTTACTTTCTATCATTTAAAAATCAATAATACTTCCAATATAACTTTAGGAACTTCTACGCCTATACAAGTAGAAAACGCTCTTACGCTCACGAATGGCAGAATTATCATAGGAAATAATAACTTTACTTACCAAGGTGCAGAAGCTAATCTCTCACGCACTGCTGGCTGGATAGAAACCAATGGAACGGGTTATTTTGCTAGAGCTACATCAGCAACAGATGCACTGTTCCCTGTGGGTAGCTCAACAGCTTACCAACCGATAAGACTATCAAGTTCGGCAGCTGGTGCTTCTGTGCGTTATGGTACCCCTACGATTACTGTACCCAGCGGGGCGGGTTCTTGGTTTGTAAATAATGCCTCAACGAATGCAAGAATTACTTTACTCAACCCACAAGGAGCCTCACTTGACGCAAACGCTGAAATAAATAGAAAAAATGCAGGTGCATGGTCGCCTCTGACAACAAGCTTTACAAGCCCTGATTACTCAAGCACAGCATTCATTGCTTTCAGTGGTGCCACTGAGGAATTTGCCGTATTCACAGACCCTGCTTCTTTCTTTATCACTACTTGGGTTACTACTGACGGCACTATTGTAATTCCTACTTTTGCCTCAAGCGGAACATATAACTACACTGTAAGTTGGAAAAATCTCACGAACCCAGGTGTAGGAGAGGGTAGCATCACAGGACGTACAGGAAGCTACACCATCACAGGCTTGGAAAATGGAAGTACTTATAAGGTGAGTATCTCAGGTGCTTTCCCGCATTTTTATATGAATAATGATGCCACAAATAAAACAAAACTTCGCACCATAGAGCAATGGGGCGATATTGCTTGGACTTCGATGTCACAGGCTTTTTGGGGTTGCTCTAATCTCACTTACAACGCTACGGACAATCCGAATTTGACAGGAGTTACCATTATGAATTATATGTTTGCAGACTGTTCCATTTTCAATGGCAATATAGGTTCTTGGAACACGTTTACAGTAACAATTATGAATCATCTATTTTATAATGCCTCTGCTTTCAATCAAGATATAAATTCTTGGAACACTGCCAATGTGACGACTATGCAAAATATGTTTGAGGGTGCCACTGCTTTTAATAAGCCCTTGAATAACTGGAATGTAAGTGCCGTTACGAATATGTTTCGTATGTTTTATGGGGCTACTTCTTTCAATCAAAATATTAGTAGCTGGAATGTGCAAAAAGTAAGTAATTTTGGTGTGATGTTTCGTGGGGCAACGGCTTTTAATAATGGTGGAGTAGCTCTAAATTGGGCAAATATTGGGCAAGATGCTTCAGTTGTTACGATCAATATGACTAATATGTTTTTTGGGGCTACTGTTTTCAATCAAGATATTAGTACTTGGAACACGGCAAAGGTTACAGACATGAGTAGTATGTTTAGTGGGGCTACTGTTTTCAATCAAAACATAGGTTCTTGGAACACGGCTGCTGTTACAAATATGAAAGCTATGTTTTACCAAGCTGTTGCCTTTAATCAGTCCTTGAATAGCTGGAGTGTGAGTGCCGTTACGGATATGAGTTATATGTTTCAGGGAGCTGCTGCTTTCAATCAAAGCCTTGCTACTTGGGACATATCTAGTGTATTTGATAACGGTTCTACCTCTCTTGGAATGCGAAATATGCTCGACAATTGCGGTATGAGCACCGCCAACTATGATGCAACCTTGATAGCTTGGGCATCGCAGGTAGGAGTGCCTACAGGCATCACGTTGGGAGCTACAGGGCGTACCTATTGTGCGGGTGCAACGGCAAGAAATACACTTATAAGTACCAAGGGCTGGACAATTACTGGAGATGCACTTGCTTGCTCTACCTACTATGCAATAGCCACAGGTAACTGGGATAATCCCAGCACTTGGTCGCTTACTTCGGGAGGGGCAGCAATTACTGCGGGAGATTTGCCAATGCCTGCAGGAGCAAATGTAGTAATAGAAGGAGGCTTTGAGGTTACGATGAATGTAAGCCCTAATTCCCTCAACGAAGTAAATATCAATAATGGTTCTGATTTAATAATAGTATCAAGTGTTAGCCCTACCATTGCAACGCTAAAAAGTAATGGTTCGGGTATAAATAAATTATCAACTTTTTCTGCTACGGGCTTATCTAATATTGTTGATGCTTCTAATTTTAGAGCTGCCAGCAATACGAGAGTTTGGTTTGATGGCGGAGATTATACGCTTCCAGCTAACTTGGGTACTGTAGGTTCGGGTTACCCCGATGTCTGGATTGATGGAGGTGTGAAAAACCTACCTGATGCAGATTTCACTGCCAGAAATGTAGTCATCAATGTAGGAACACTTAATAGCGGAGCTACAGTAGCACGTACTTTAAACATAGGTGGAGAATTAAAGGTCAATGGTAGCACAAGTTTCAATGCTGGGCAGCATACCACTATCAATCTATCTAATAATCTTATTGTAGATGGTACTTTTGCTGTGGCTGCGGGAAGTAATTTCAGTTTTACAGGTACTACACCAGCTACTATTTCGGGAACAACCAGCAACAATATAAATTTTCATAATGTTTCTATCGCTAATAATAAAAGCGTTAGTAATACTATTTCGGCTGCTTCTGTAGTAATAGGAGGGAATTTATCTTTGGGAACTACGGCTTCAAGTTTTACCAATAATAATGTATTAGAAGTTGCTGGAAACCTAACAGGGGGAACATTTACCAATGCAGCGAACGCTTCTTTTACTTACGGTGGTACTGCTGCTCCTACTTCTACTTTTGTGGCTACGGCTGTACCCAATACGGTGATTTACAATGCTTCGGCTAACCAAAGTGTTTTGGCAACAAGCTATCATCATATTTCTTTTGCTGGAACAGGAACAAAAACATTAACAGGTACTATCAATGTAGGAGGAGATTGGACGGTGAATGCGGGTACAGGTGCTTTCAATGTAGGTACAAGTACAGTAAATTTCAATGGAACTGCTTCGCAAACAATTACAGGAAATGCTGATTTTTTTAATACGGTTATCAATAATAATGTTTCATTAGGAACTGCAAGTAATGTTTCGTTGAAAAATGAAATGACTATCGCCAATGATAAGTATTTTATATTAAATGATGGCAACCTAACTTTATTGAGTGCCGTAATAACAGGCGGAGTGAACAAGTACGTGGTTACCAATGGTACTGGAGTAATAAAAATGAAGAATGCATCAGCAGGTACATACAATAATTATTTTGTATTTGTAGCAATGGGGTATACTTATCCTAATAAATATGCAGGAGTAAATTTACCATTCAATAACTTTACAAGTGGTCAGGAAATATCTTTCAAGGCTTATGCTCCTGGCACGGCTCCTGCACCAGCAGTTACCTCAGGTAATCGGGTAGATGCAGTTTGGGAGATTACTTTACCTTCTGGTTGCTCTTCTGATGCAGTAAATTATGGAGATGTATATTACACGGGCTCAGTTGTTGGCTCTATGGGTACAAATGGCTTAGCTTATTACCATAATGGCAGCACTTGGGTTGCAGAAACAACGGCTTTGTCAAGTGCAGTCAATACTAATTTCAGACAAAGTAGCTATACAGGTACTACACGTTATTTTACAGTATTTGCTCCTCCCACCGACTATTACACGATTGGTAATGCTACTTGGAACGCTAATGGTAATTGGTCAAATACAGATGGTGGAGCAGATTGTAATTGTAATCCTTCAGGCGTACCGAATGCCAATGTTCGCATAAAGGCAGGGCATACGGTTCCTGTAACAAATGCGAGTGATATAGCTACCAACAATATTATAGATGTAGCTGGGACAATAGATTTTACTAATGGCAATACGAATGCTTTGAATACATTTACAACAGCTGTGGGTTCTACGGTCATTTTATCAGGCGGGACGCTCAATATATCAGCGGCAAGCACAACTATAAAAGGAATTTTGAATAATAGGGGTGGTGCAGTTTCGGCATCAGGCTTAATTTTTGATGCAGGGGCTACTTACGAACACAACAGAGATGGCGGAGCAATCCCTACGGCTACTTGGAATGCCAATGCCAATTGCCTTATCAAGGGTATAGCTGTAACGTCTCTATCTGGTGGTTTGGGTCAAAATTTCGGTAATTTCACTTGGGATTGTGCTGCTCAAGCTACTCCACAAATCATCGATATTAACAATATGACTGTACAAGGAACATTTAGTTTGTTGAATACGGGTTCAGATGGTCTTGTTTTGGCACAAACAGGTAATCGTATAATTACCACGAATAACTTAATTATAAATCCATCTTCAGGCAATAGAGTTTCTTTTGATTTTGCCAATGGTAGTAATACAGGTACACTTGATATCAAAGGTGATTTCAATAATGGTATTACTCCTATGGGTACGGTAGAGATGGGTTCTTTTGCTACAGGCAATGGGATAATTCGCTTTTCTGGAGTTGGTAATAACCAAGTATTTAATCCACCTAATAATAATTTTGATTATTCGGGTACTGGACAAACAATGCAAATTGTAATCAATAAAACGGGCACGCCTAATGCCGTAAGCCTTACTAAAACCTACGATTTTACGATAGGTTTATCAAACTCTACAGTGGATATTCAGGCTGGGCTTTTCCAATTTGAAAATTTTACTTGTAATGACATCAAAGGGCTGGGTAGCATAGAGCTATCGGGGGCAATTCCAAAGCTGACTATTAAGGGAGCAAACACAACTCCCTTTACAGGCTCTTTGAATGCTTCTATGGGTAGTATTGTAAATTATGATGGCACAGGTAATCAGAATATCTTTGCTCCTTCTGCGGGAAGTTATTATAATTTGTCTATTGCAGGTTCGGGAACGAAAACGCTGATAGGAAATATAAATATTGCAGGAAATTTAGAGAATGCAGCAGGAACTAATTTTGTTACCAATAGCAAGCAAATTACCTTTAATGGCAATACTGACCAAACTATCACGGGAGCAAGTACCATTGACAACTTTACTATTGATAAAACAGCAGGTTCTTTGAAACTTGATAATAACAGCGAAGTAGTCATCACAATAGCTCTAAATTTAGTAAAAGGCAATATTTTGTTGGGAGATAATAATTTACTTTTAGGAGCAGCATACATTTTGCAAGCGGCAAACCCAACAGACTCTTATATCATCACTGATGGTTTGGGAAAACTAAGCAGGAGTGTAGCTACAACTGATAGCAAGATATATCCTTTGGGTACAGCTACGCAATATTTCCCAATTACTTTGGTAGATGGTGGAGGGAGTGATTATTTGGTGGCAGTTAAATCGCCAATAAGTCCTGCTGCTCCGAGTGCTGCAACAGATATTTTGGGGGCGATGTGGTCAGTGGAGTCGCCTATGGGGGGGAATGTAAAAATTCAGTTAGCTGGTTATAGCTCTACCAACCCGTCTTTGGCTAAAATCTATAAAGAAAACGCAGGAGCCTGGCAGGAAGTACCAACTACTTACACAACAACACCATCAGCTATTTACGAAAGTACTAATGCGGAGGCTATTACTACTAGCCCCTCTAACTATACATTCTTCCGTACGAGAGCTACGCAATTCGTAGACCCTATTACGCTAAGCATTAGCTCATCAGGAACAGCAGAAAATACATATTTTGTAGAGGGATATACAAATATTGGCTTGGGGCTTACGTATTATAGTACAGATGAGCGTATAGCCACAGTTTCTGGAAATACTATTGTGGTCAATACGGAGGTAGCTGGAGATGCCGAAATAAAGGCTTTTAACCCTGGAGATGCCGATTATTTACCTTCTGATACGATTACCGTAATGCGAATCAATAATTTTGCTCTTATCAATGCAAATAATGAAGCCTTAGAAAAAAGTATAAAAGTTTATCCGAACCCAAGTACGCATTACATAACTGCCGAATTGAGCGATAAGCAAGTGGATTTGGAGAAAATAACGATATTGGAAGCCACAGGCAAAGAAGTGGCAACAGAAATACAAACCTTTAGCAAGCAAAAAGCGAGTATGCAAATTCAAAATTTGCCCAAAGGCGTGTATATACTGCGTATGCAAACCTCACGAGGGACAATTTTTAGGCGTATTGTAAAAATATAAAGAAATCTATGTAATGTTTGTTCAGTTTTATGTAGTTTTGTCAAGAATTTTCATTTTGCCCAAATAATCTTATTTATGCCCAAATTTTTATTGACCTTACTTTTTTTGCCTTTAGGTGTTTTTGCCCAACAAAAGCCAAGTATCAAACAGGATTCTATTCGTTGGGATAGGGAAAGCAAAAAAATTACTATTCCTTACAAAATAGCCAATGAAGGAGAGTTCAAGTATGAGTACGAAATAATACCTTATATTTCCCAAGATGGTGGGCAAAACTATAAAGCCTTGGAAAAAGTAAAAGGTTTTTATGGAAAAGATATTTTGGAAGGTGAAAAACAAATTTGGTGGTTATATGAGGAGGAAAACCCAGATTTTGATGGACAAAATATGAAAATAAAGCTAAAAGCAGATTATAAGCCAAGTGTTTTCAACTTAATGAATGAGCCAGCTATGCGTTATTCGGCACTTGTGCCCGGATTAGGACAAACAAAAGTTCGTTTTAGAAAAGGTTGGAAGTATAAATGGGCTCTTACTTCTGTGGCTGTATATGGGCTTATCGGTGGAAGTATTTATATGAACTCTCAAGCTAAGCAAACACACGAAGATTATTTGGCTTCAAAAACACGCCAAGATGCACAAAATTTGTATGATGAAGCTATCAGGCAACAAAGAATAGCCTACGGTTTGGCTATCTTAGGAGCAGGCATTTGGGCTACTGATATTGTTTTGGTGGGTTTGAAAGGGAGAAAAAACAGAATAGAGAAAAAACGTATCCTGAAAAGAAATCAGGAAATGAAAACAGATATAGGCTTGGGTAGTACTACCACCGCCGACTTCAAACAAATACCAAGTTTAGGTTTGAGACTTAAATTCTAAGAATTATGAAAATTATAGGAAAAATTATTTTTGCTTTTATATTTGTTGGGCTTGTTGCTTGTAATAAATTAGAGCGTTTTAATGGCTTGAGAATTACTAATTTAGATGTTTTGGAAGATTCTCTTTCGGCGGTAGTAACGGGTGAAATTATTGATATACAAACAGATAAAAATGCTATTGACCACGGGTTTTGTTATGCAGCCAACTTCGCTGACCCCAGAATAGGCAATAGTGATACGGTGAGTTTGGGTTTGGTTGTTGATGCTAACCTTAATTTCAAAGATTCTCTCCTTAATTTATCGCCAAGTACAATTTATTACGTCAGACCTTATTTGATGTTGGATAGTACTAATATCATATATGGAGCTGTTTCAAGTTTTCGTACAAGAGATTTTACTATAGATGATTTACCTTTCGCCATTACCAATGCCTTAGTAACTTTTCCCGTAGGCGATCTAACGGTTTCGGGCTTTGTGAATCAGAAGAAAATAGAGGAAGAAAACCCCGTAGATGTGTTGTATTATGGTACAATCGTTTCTCGTGAGCCAGACTCTACTGCCGTAAATGTAAGTCTATCTATATTTGATGCCACCACTGAAGATATTATCAGATTTACACATAGTCACCCCTCAGGCTCGATTCCTAATCCTACAAATACGCTACCACCCGAATTGGAGAATAAATATTTTATTTGGGTTTTTGCAGATGTAGCCTCTATTACAGATCCCACTAATATTACCAGATATTATTCTCAAAGAAAAGTTGTAAGTAGTATTCCTTAGCAAAATATGCAGTTTCTAACAATTTGGACAGAGAAAATAGAAGAAAAAGGGGAAGATGCCTTCCCTACACTCTTGCTTGATGAGGAAAATCAGACGGGTATTTTGGCAGTTTATGATGGCTTGGGTGGCTCGGGGAGTACTTTATACAAATTAGGGCAAAAAGATTTTACAGGAGCTTATTTGGCGTCTCGCTTGGCAGCACAAGTAACTGAGCAGGCTTTTGTGCAATTAAACCCTGATTTAGAAGATTTTACTCAGCAATTAAAAAAATACTTGCAAACTGCCTTTACGCTAAAAGTGGCTCAGATTGACCAACAACGCTCTAAACTGAAAAGCAGGTTGATTCGCCGCCTGCCAACAACAATTGCGGGTCTTTGGTTTAGAAAACTTGGTGAACAAAGTAATGACTACGAAACGGAAACTTTTTGGGCAGGAGACTCCAGAGTGTACGTGTTGAGAAAGCAAGGTTTGCAACAAATTTCTGAAGATAATTTGGTGGAAAATTTTGATGCTCTTGAGAATTTACAGCAAGATTCGCCTATCTCAAATTGTATTTCGGCTGATGAAGATTTTGATATTTTTTCCAAAAAGCATATTTTCAGAGAGCCTATTGTGCTAATTACCACCACAGATGGCACTTTTGGTTATTTGCCTACGCCTGCTCATTTTGAGTATTTTTTGTTAGCAACACTGCATCATCCAAGAGTTTGTACAATGGAGCAATGGCAAGAGTATCTTTCGGTGGCTTTCCAAATCACAACGGGTGATGATATGAGTTTGAGTTTGGTGGCTTTAGGCTTTGGTACGGAGAATCTTACCTTACTCAAACAAGCTACGATTGAGAGATTTATTCATGTTAAAAAAGAGTATATTTTACCTTTGGCTCAAAGCTATGAATATGACATTCGGGAGCGGCTTTGGTGTAAGTATAAAGAAAATTACTATATCTAATGCAAAAATACCAAACAAAGGCAAATATTTGGAAAATTTTAGTAGATGAAATCAACGATTATTTGTTGTTGGAAATAAGAGATGCCGAAAAACAAGAAGTTTCTTTTGATATTTTATCATTGGGTAGTCAAGGCTATATTGCTCAAAATTTGAATTTTTGGGAAAAATGGTGGATTTCGGCGAGAGCTATTATAGGAGGGAAAATTTTGTTAGCTTTTTTGCAAGGGGATAGCCCGCTAAGTAAGGGAGTGATGCTCTATGACCTACACAAAAAAGATTTTATTTGGCAAAATATGAGTATGTATTTTCATAGTTTTGATGAAGCAAATAACTGTGTCTACCTTAGCCAATATACAGAAATGACACATTTGCGAGCCTATGATTTAGACACAGGGCAAGCTATCGAGAGGGAGTACACTTTGCTCAAAAAAAATACAGAAAACACCTATGTATATCCTACAATTTATACAGAGAAAAATCCATATTTTGCTGACTTACAAAACTTTGTGAATATAAAAACTAATCATATCGCTACAAAAGAATTTTTTTACATAGAACATGCCAAAGCTATTGTGCTACTTTATGAAACAGAAATAAAGGAAAAATTTGTTTATTTCTTACTTATTACTGATATTGCGGGGAATATTAGGGTACACGAGTCTTTGGAGCAAGATAAAAAGCTTGGAAATGAAGATATTTTTTTTATCGTGAAGGATTATTTAATCCTTTTACCTCATACAAAGCAAATTTGGATATATCATTTAGCATAAATCAAAAACACAATGAAAGTTTTAACCACTTTATTTGCTCTTAGTTTCTTTCTGAACGCTGCTTGGGCTATTCCTACGGACTCCCTTCGCTTGGAAATTGATAAAAACAAGAAAAAGGCTTGGATTATACACCAAGTAGAAGCCAAAGAGACACTTTTTGGTATTTCCAAACGCTACAAAGTAAGCGTAGAGGATATCACAAAAGAAAATCCAAAGGCTAAAAACTTGAGAATAAACGATTTACTCCGTATTCCTTACAAAGATTTTGAAAAACAAGCAATGCTTACTTCTCCTAAAAAAGAAGCCAAGAAGCATACTATCGCTAAAGGCGAAACTTTGTATAAAATCTCTCAAAAGTACAAAATTTCGGTAGCTGAACTTCAATCTTGGAATAATCTTGAAAATGGAAATATTAAGGTAGGACAAGAAATCTGGGTAAGCAAACCAAGTGCAGAGCCTAAAGAAAATAAGGAAATTACTAAGGAAAAAGAAGTAATAACCGAAAATAAAGAAACCAAACAAGAGCAAACAGCAGAAAAAAAGATACATTTGGTAAAAGAAGATGAGTCGCCTTATGTGATTGCCAAAAAATATGGTGTAAAACTCACCGAATTACAAGAGTGGAACGGACTTAGCCAAGAAAGCACTTTGCAAATAGGGCAAAAGATAGAAATATATCCCACAGGCTATAAGAAGCCAACAGAGCAAAAAGTAAGCACTGAGGATAACAAAAATAAAGAAAATAAAGAAAACACAGAAAGCTCTGCTGATGCCGAAATTACACGCCAAGTAATAACCATCAGTGGGTATAGTAAAGTAATAGAAAAAGGAGTGGCTGAATTGATGGATGATGACAAAGCTGCTAATTATACAGGCTTGCACAAAGACGCCCCGATTGGAACAATCGTAGCTATCAAAAGTGAAGAAACAGGTGAAAGTGTATTTGTGAGGATTGTAGGCAAACTTCCCAGCGTAGGCAATGGAAAAACACTTGTTAAGGTTTCTAAAAATGTTTATGAGGCTTTGGGAGCCAAAAAATCTAAGTTTAAAGTAGAGGTTTCTTACATTCCATAGGCTTTTTGTATATGTTGTAAATCATTTAGGGTAAAAACTGAATAGCTATTCAAGATTTACCCTAAAATTTTATCTTTTCCAAAATAGTATTACATAAATGGCTGAAATTATACCTTTTAGAGCTTGGCGGTATGCTGATAAATTTTCAATAGACGAACTCACTTCCCCACTTTTTGACGTGGTTTCTGAAAAACAACTAAAAGCTCTTTACCAAACGCCTTACAATAGTATTCATCTTTCTGTTCCTGCTTACGGAGTTTCTTACTCGCAAATAGCTGAATTACAGGAACAATGGAAAAAAGAAGGGATTTTGGTACAAGATAAAATGCCCGCAATTTATGTGTATTATCAGTATTTTTCTTTGCAAGGAAGCAAACAGCAATATTGCCGTAAAGGCTTTATCGCAATGATTAAGGCTTATGATTGGAACGAAAACCAAGTATTGAGACACGAAAATGTGCTTCCTCATTCGGTAAATGACCGTACGGAGTTATTGAGACATACACAAATGAATATAGCTCCCACACATGGGCTTTATACCGACCCCCACCACGAGTTGGAGGCGTATATGGATGAAAGTATGCTTGCTCCGATATACGAAACCGAAGATTATCAGGGAGTTAGAGATGTTTTTGCTCTTATACAAGATGCTCGGATTATCAAAAAGTTTCAGGAGGTTTTGGCAAAATCTAAGGTGATTTTAGCCGACGGGCACCATCGTTATACGGGCTCTTTGGAGTATAGAAAGGAGAGAAGAAAACAAAATACAGGGCATACTGATTATGAGCCTTACAATTATCATTTAATGTATCTGACCAACACAGAAAGTGATGATTTGAGAATATTGCCTACCCACAGGTTGATAAAAGATATAGAAAATTTCTCGGAAGAGGAGCTCTTGAAGGCTCTTGTTCCATACTTTGAAATGAAAGCGGTTTTAGATGCTGAAACCTTACCTGATATTATTGCAGGTAAAAAGTGGACGTTTGGTTTGCTTACAAAAAAATTTGCTTACAAAATCCGATTGAAAGAAGAGGCTTTTTCTTTGATGACTTGGAACTTCCCGAAGGTAGTTAAAGAGTTAGACCTCACGGTTTTACATTACTTTGTTATACAAAAAGCTCTTAAAATTTCAAAAGAAGAGCAACTACAAGGCTCACATATTACTTTTGTGAGAAACTTCCACGAATGTTTGGAAAAAGTAGAAAAAGAAGAAGTTCAAGTGGCTCTTATCACGCAAGGTGTAGAAATAGACCAAGTGAAACGTGTTTGTGAAAGTGGTTATACAATGCCACAAAAATCAACTTATTTTTATCCAAAAGTAATTTGTGGTTTTGCCTTTGCGAGCATCAAAGAGAAAGAGAATGATGGTATATTGGATAAGTTTTTTAAAAACTTGTGAGAGCATAAAACAAAATATTAGCCCCCATACGCAAAGCCTCCTGACGTAGCTCTTCGGGGTCGTTGTGTACGGATTGGTCTTCCCAGCCATTGCCTAAATCACATTCGTAGCTATAAAAGCACACTAATCTTCCTTCATGAATTATCCCAAAACCTTGGGAGGGTTTATTATCGTGTTCGTGTATTTTTGGCAAGCCCTTAGGAAATTTATATTTGATTTGGTAAATTGGGTGATTGAAGGGGAGTTCTACGAAATCAAGTTCGGGGAAAACTTTTTTCATTTCTTTTCTGATAAATTTATCCAAACCATAGTTATCGTCAATATGTAAAAAACCTCCTGCTAAAAGGTATTTGCGAAGATTTTGAGCTTCTTGTGAGGAGAAATTTACATTTCCGTGTCCTGTCATATACACGTAGGGATAAGAAAATAGCTCAGGGCTACCCACTTCTACCACTGCCTCGTCTTTTTTTAAGCTCATTTTCAGATTTCTTTTACAAAAATCTATCAAATTTGGCAAAGCTGTTTTGTTGGCATACCAATCACCACCGCCATTATATTTGAGTTTGGCTATGCTGATAGTTCCACTCCTTTGAGCATAAGTAACTTTGCTCAGAAATAGAAGAATGAAAGACAGAAAATATACGAATTTCAGCATTCTAAGCTACAATTAAATAAAATTTTGCGTATCAACTCTTTGTAAACCTGTTTTTTGTTCAAACCAACGCAAAGGGCTTTGGTCTTTATCGCCTGTCTGTGTATCACAAACGAAAAATAAGTAAAAAAAGTCTAAAAAAGGAGACATTCTTCTGATAAATTCTTGCCAACGCAAAGCCGATTTCTCAGGATTTTGGTTGCAATAGAGCTCCCGCCAACTGTGGTAGGCTTCATCGTGAAGTTCTATGACCTCCAAAATACTTGCATCGGTGATATATTTTTCTGCAAATTTGCGAGCAATATAAGCGTGATGATTTTCTTTGGTTCTGGGCTTCTTTTCATCAACTTTATGTTTGAAAGTATCATGAATAAGCGTTACTAAACGTAGTTTGTGGTAACTTTCCTCATCAATTCTCCAACGCAGGCTTTCTACATTGGCAAGTACCTCGCGTATATGATTGATAATTTTGCCTTCTGGGTGTCCGTGACGAGGTTTTCCGAAAAATAGACCTTCTTGCCAAGCAGCATCTTCCATAATCCTCACTTCTAAGTCGGAATGAGCTTCCAACTCAAAATACCCCCAATCAGAGTTGATATATTGTAAAGTTTTGAGCATAGGCAAAAAATTAGTTTTAAATGTATATCAAAGATACTGCCAAAAGAGACTTTTGGTTGCTTGATATTCAGGAAATATCCTAATTTTTGAAAAAAATAATATTTTTTTGTACTTATTTTAAGTATTTTTTGTACTTTTTATATATTTTATTGCCTGCTTAGGTAATAATTTTAGAAACAAATAGAGACTTGGTATATAAAAACTTTATGGGAGCTTTTGGCATAGCTCTAATTTTTTCTATTTTTGCCAAAAGCAAATCTTTAAATATACCACAAATGACTTTTTTACGTCTCAAATTGTATTTTATTTCTATTTTATGCTTATTTCTGATGCTTTCGGAGAGTTGGGCACAGGATTTTAGGTATAATCTCTTTGGGTATAATAGTTTTGGCAGCAATCCTGCTTGGGCAGCTACGAAAAGCGAATTTAACTTGACTTTTCATAGCCGAAAACAATTTGTAACAGCGGGGCTAAGCCATAAAACGCTGATGCTTTCTGCTTTGTATCCTCTCAAGCATACTGAAAATTATACCTCTATGATAGGAATTAGTTTTTTTGATGACAGACAAAATTATTTTGGTAGGGTACAGGGTTTTGATTTATTGGGGGCATTTGCTGTAAAAATTAGCCCTAAAAAGCCGATTTTTGCGGCTTTGGGCATACAGGCGGGTTCAAGAGAGATAGATGATGAATTAAGAGGAGCAGATTATTTTATCGCTTGGTCTGGGGGGGCTTTACTTTACCAAAACGAAGAAAGTAACCCTTATCGTAAAAAATGGTTCTTGGGCTTATCAAGCTATAATTGGCTGCAAAATGAGCGTTATTTGGAGAACTATCAATTTAATAAAAAGATGAGAACGATTATTTTGGCGGGTTTTGAGCTTTGGCATAACCAAAAATTTGCTTTTATCCCCAATATTCGTAGCATTCTCCATGCCGATTTACACTTTACCAACTATGGAGCAAGTCTGAGACGTTATTTTTCTGACAATGCGGGTACGCTTTTTCGGTATGGTTCTTGGGGGATAAGTGCTTGGTATGCTCCGAAGCAGGCAATCAATCTGGCAATTGATTTGGATAGTCCAACTATCAATTTGGGATTATCCTATGGCTTTTCGCAAAACCAACATTTGTTTAGTTACAAAAATGCCAATGAATTTATTATCAGTCTGAAAAAGCCTTTGTATCAGAAGAAAAAAGATGAAAAACCAATTATCAACGAAGAAGAACCTGTTTTGGAATAAATACCTATAATTTATGAAAAAAAGTATAATTTTATTGCTTGCCCTTGTAATTTTTCTGGAAACACAAGCTCAAAAAGTAGCTTTTGAACCTTCGCTTTCTAAGGTTTTTGAGAAGGCTGTGCTTGAAAATAAAATGGTTTTTGTGAAACATTACAATTCTGATTGCCCTGTTTGTCTGCGTTTGGAGCCTTTTTGGGAGAATCCCGAAGTAGTGGATTTTTACAACAAAAATTTCGTAAGTTATGCTTTGGATACCAAGCATTTGCAAGATGAAGAAAAAGAGTTGCTTGAAAAAGCTAACTTACACTTTGTGAATGTTCCTAATTTAGTTTTTTTTGATAAAAATAAAAATTTTGCCCATTATTCTTATACCCAAGAAGATGCAGCTTTTTTGATAAAAGTGGGAAAAGATGCTCTTTCACCAACAGATAGGGGAGCGAATTTGGCTGCAAAATATGAAAAAGGCGATAGAAGTATCAGAACTTTATACGCTTACAATACTTTGTTGCAAATCCAGCAAAAAGATAGTTTGGCTCGTGTAGTCGCCGCCGATTTGTACGAAGTCTTCCCGAAATCTAATTTAGCCAGTAAAAAAAGTTTTAATATCACTAAAGACTGTGTAACTGACGTAGATAATGGCTTTTTTGTGTTCTGGATAGAGAATATGAAAGATGCCACGTTTTTTTATCCCATAGAGCGTGTAAAAAGCGAATTAGGTAATATTATTTTTAAATCTATCTACCAGCCCAATAGAGCTGCTTGGCGTGTAGAGAAAATAAGCAAAGTAAAGAACTATGTCCTGAAAACAGGTCTTTCAGCGAACCCTGACGTGTTTTTTTGGCAAGAAGAAAGCAAAGTATTATGTAAGCAGGGACAAGAAAAGGAGGCTTTTGCTTTGGCTAATAAAATGTGGGCGTATTACAAAAATGATGAAAATGCAAGTAAGTTATTTCTCATTGGGCATTTTGCCGCCTTATACCAAAAGAAACAGCATTTAAGAGTTCTTGATGAGTGGCTAAAGACTTTATCTATCAAGGCAGAGGAAAAAGAAGAAAAGGCTGATTTTTATTATCTTAAAAGCCTTGTAATGAAAAAATATGCGTCTAAAAAAGATTTTAAGGCGTTTTTTAGAGAGGCAAAGACTTATTACGAAGTAGAGAAATTAGATATGAAACTTTTGCAAGGTTTAGAAAAATAATATCTGCAAGGCTTTGAGCCTTGCAGATATTATTTTTGGGCACTGCTAACTTAGTAAAGTTAGCTCATTATTCAGCATCTCCAAAAATATAAAACTATCCTATATAAATTATTTAAGGGGAATAACTCCCCCTACACCTCTGCCCCTCAGAGAGGGGTAAATAACTCCCCCTTGCCCCCTCATATAGGGCGGGGTAAATTGTATAATTCCAAGAATATAAAAATATAAATTAAAATGTTCTTGCTGCGGGTCTTTCGGGGGGGGATTGGGAAACATTGGGGTATGTATGGAGTATCTATGGAGTAAATACGGGGTAACTATGGCTAAAAAGGGGCGAAAAAAAGTAAAAAAATATTTGGAAATTAGAAAAATTATGCATATCTTCTTAGAATGGCTTTTTGGTAAAAATTGTACTATTTTTATATTCTCCTGCCCCTTTACTCCCCTGCCCCTCAGAGAGGGGTAAAGAGGGGTATTTTACTCCCCCTTACCCCCTCTATGAGGGGGAATAACTCCCCCCTGCATTCTATTACTTGCCCAAAATATTTAACAACAGCAGAAACTCATAGAGGGGGAATAGCTCCCCCTGCACTCTCATAGAGGTATTTTACTCCCCCTTGCCCCCTCAGAGAGGGGGAATTTTACTCCCCTTTTTATTTTTGAGCTTTTTCTATTCTGTAAATAATGTGCTCTCTGTGTGCTTGTGTGGCAGTATCACCACCTTTTGCGTTTTTAAGCATCTTCTTGATTTGGTTAAGTTGGTATAGTGCCACTGATTGGGCGGGATATACATACAAAGAGGGTTTATCTAAACCAGCGATAGCTAAAAGTCTGCCTACATACTCTATTTGTAGATTCTGACGGAAAGTATTTACATTCGTGTTTAAATCAGCTTTAAATACGGCAGCCGTGAGGTCATTCATCATTTCAGCAAGTTTGTAGGTATTGCCGTAATGTTCTGTATTTAAAATTCTTTGTTGGGTATTGGCGTTGAGTAAGTGGCTCAAAATAGCAGCTTGTACGTTTAGTACTCTTTCATTGATACGAGGGTCTTCACCATTTCCGAAGAAATTAAAGCCTCTGCGTTGTTTTTGGAGGTAATTATACAAATCGTCATTTACTTTAAAAGCATCAGGGGCGAAAATTTGCTCTGTAAGCACTTTCATGGCTCTTTTTTGCTCTTGGGCAGCAATAGGCGTAAAAGGTTGTTTGGCTCCTTGTTGCCCAATAAAACCTCTATCCACATAAACGCCACCTACATAACGAGAAATGGCATTAGCCGAGTTGAATTTTTGAGAGCTAATAGCATAATAACGCATCAGGAGTTCGTTGTAAGACTGATTTTGGTTATTTTGGATATAATCATTTTTGAGTTTTTCCAATAGTTTATCAGCTAATTTCATTCTTTCAGAGCCGTAGCTTATCATATCAGAAGAATGGTCAAAAATCATAACACGCGGGTCTATACCACCATAAGAGCTACGCATATCATCAGCATCATTACCAAAAGCTAAGGCGGGTTCTGTGGAACGAGCTAAGACTTTTTCCAAGCGGGCTTTTTCTTGTGCCTCATTGGCAAGGCTGGCATAGGCAAATTCTATTGCCCACAAATCGTAAGGACCTGGTTTTGTGGTAAAATATTGCCCTTGTTTATTTTTATCTGCAGCTACGTTGGGTAAGGGATAATCCATCACGGAGCCTTGTAAGCCAACTTTTCGGGTGAGTTCGGCATTATGCAAATCTTCTGGGCTATGTAATTGCGTAGCTTTCATATTGTGGTTAAGCCCTAAAGTATGTCCCATTTCGTGTAAGACCAAATAATAAAGTGTTTCTTCTATGTATTGCTCTTTATTGTTGTTATCCAAAAGCTCAATAGCTGTATGAGCGAAGGTATTATGCACTGATAAATGCTTGCCTAAAGAGCAAAAATGTTTATTTTTTTGAGATATTTCTTCTTCTTTTTCATAAAGAGGAAGGGCAGCCATATCAAAATTTGTAACATTACGCATTGCCCCTGTGATGTAGCTATATTCCAACATAATGTCTGCTCCTAAAATTTGCCCTGTACGAGGGTTTACAAAAGAAGGTCCGTAACCGCCAAAAGGGGGTTCTGGTGAGGAAGTCCAACGCAACACATTGTAACGTATATCGCCTGCGTCCCAAGAGGCTGTATCAGGCTGAATTTTAATTTCTACGGCATTTTTGAAGCCTGCTTTCTCAAAAGCTTCGTTCCAAGCCAAGCCAGCCTTACGGATAGTTTCTCTGTAGGCTACAGGGGTTGTGTTTTCTATCCAAAAAACGATGGGTTCTACAGGCTCGGAAAGGGCTGCGTTGGGGTCTTTTTTCTTCAAATGCCATTTATGTACAAAATCTCTGTAATTGGTGCTCTTAGTACCTGTGAGGTCGGTTACTTCGGTAGTAAAATAGCCTACACGAGGGTCATCAAAAGTTGGTATAAAATCATTTTTAGGCATTTCTATAAGGCTATGCTGCGATTTTACGGTTACAAAGCGTCTATCTGTTACGGCTTCGCTACTACCGCCTTGTGGCATCGCATTATCAAAAGTGTATTCTACTACTACATCTGTATTTTTTGGGTAGTTTCTGATACTTCCGTATTTTGTTTTATCTTTACTAAGCATACCCAGACGAAAACCTTGATAGCTGGGAGGATAGTTGGGCTTGATGGTAGAAAAATCTTCCCCTAAAAATACTTTATCAGCTTTGATAAGAATTTCCCCTTTTTCTTTATCCTCAGCCTCTATTTTTTCTGAAATCAGAATAGCATTGCTAATATTGGCATCAGCGGCTTTGGAGATAGCATTTTGAGGGTCAAAATAAAAATTGGTATTGAGGTTTACAAACTCCACACGGTCATAATACCTTTTGATAGTGAAAATTTTATTATCTCTGAAACTTCCTCTGAAACTTCCTCCATCGGTTACGCCATCAGTAGTAACACTGATATATATAATTTGTTTGTTGTGCTGCTCTTTACGAATGAGCTTATATGTGCTGACATCTTTTTCGTATTGAT
>JANRLU010000264.1:0-4072 GCA_033762275.1 Thermonemataceae bacterium
AAGCCTGCCGTAAAAAGTTGCACCCCTACTACCATTGCTACAAGAGCTAAATAAAACAAAGGCTGTTCTGTGATATTTCTATAAGATTCTTTTTGATAAATTTGAATGAGTTTCTCTGCAATTACAAATGAGGTGATCATAAAACCTAAGAAAAATGAGAAAAAGCCCAAGCCTCCAAAAAAATGCATTGGGCGTTTGCGAAATTTTGTAACAAAACTAATGGAAAGCAAATCCAAGAATCCGAACAGAAAACGCTCCAAACCAAATTTTGTTACCCCATACTTACGAGGGTGATGTTGCACTTTCTTCTCTCCAATTTTTTTGAAGCCAACAGATTTAGCTATTACAGGAATATATCGGTGCATTTCCCCGTAGACTTCTATACTTTTTATCACATTTTTCCTGTAAGCCTTTAACCCACAATTAAAATCGTGAAGATTTATTCCTGAAAACCAACGCGTTACGGCATTGTAAAGTTTGGTAGGAATAGTTTTGGAGAGTGGGTCTTGTCGTTTTTGCTTCCAACCAGAAACCAAATCAAATTTTTCTTCAATAATCATTCGGTAAAGTTCAGGAATTTCTTCAGGATCATCTTGCAAATCTGCATCCATTGTAATTACAACCTCACCTTGTGTTTCTTGAAAACCTGTATGTAAAGCTGCCGATTTTCCGTAGTTTCTATTAAATCTCAAAGCCTTTAAATGAGGATTTTGCAGAGATAGCTGCTGCAAAACCTCCCAAGTTGTATCATTGCTACCATCATCAACAATAATAATTTCATAAGAGAATGTATGCTTTTGCATTACTTGATGCACCCAAGCACAGAGTTCTGGTAAGGATTCTGCCTCATTAAAAGCAGGTATAACAACAGATATTTGCATTATTTATTCTTTTGTTCAATATAGTCCATTAAACTTTTTCTATTTGTTGTAAAAGTAAGTTCATTGGTTAATAAATAGTATTGCTTACGCTCCTCTGGTGCAGTATAGTCATAAAGATATTTAGCTATGTCTAACCTATATGTATCAGATGAAAATTCTCTTACTAAAGCTCTTGCTTGCCCCACAGAAAAGCAGGTATAAGATTTTGTGATGGTTTTAGTCATACTTATTTTGGTAGAGATACCCGTTTCTTTTCGTATAGTAGCAATTATATTTTTAAAATCTCCTTCTGATACACTACATTTATTATTATCGCCACTGTTGTATAATTTGTCCAGAAAATCTCCGAACATTTTTTTGTTAGCTTGTAATTCCAGTACTTCTGCTGCTCCCTGATAATTATCTATATCATACACATTTGCACTTTTTAGAACTTCCAAGCGTTGGTTATCATTACTGAGTAGTGATGTCGCTTTCATTACTTGAGCGGTTGCCACGCAGTTGGTATTTACGAACTGCTTGAGTTGAGTAAATCTGCTACCAATATCATTCATATTCCGAAAACGCTCCATCGCTGTTTCAAAGGTATTTTCATTGATAGGGAAGTTACAAAGTTTTTTACCTGTATAATTTTTGTAGTCAGGATAACTGTAATTAGGATATTGGTGTGTAGGAAGGTCTGGCTCTGTAGGTGTTTCTGGTTTATCTGGTATATTTGTATTTTTTCCATTCACAAAATCATAAAGACGGATAGCCAGCGAAAATTTGCTAAAAACGTCATAAACCTCGTAGTAGTTTTGGGGGTCAAAAACTGTTCTGTAAGCTTTTTCGGTGAATTCTAATCGGTTATACTCATCAGTAATAAGCATTGCTAAATCTTTTACTTGACTGGCTAATAAGCAGTTATCTTTGCTAATACGAACAGCTGCTTGGAGTTTACGAGCCTCATTATTGATAGCCATTACCTCACGCTTCTTCTGATTAAACTCCACTACAGAAAGTGGGTTATTGCACTTTCTTTGTGCGAAAATACCGAAGCTAACTAATAGCAAAACGAAAGAGAGTAGTATTTTTTTCATAAATTTTTATATTTTTTATGGATATTTCGCAATTATTATACCAAATAATCCAGATACAAATATACAATAAATTCTTTTTTTCGTATCTTTGCGTTTGGTGAATCTAAAATACATGAAAAAATCAATATATATATATCTTGTTTATTTCTCGCTCCTATTTTTATGGTCTTGTAAAAATGTCTACTACACGCTGTCTGGCTCTACTGCCACTGGCAATCTACAAATTTTGCCCTTTAGCAGTGTAGTAGCGGGCGGTCCCGCCAATTTAGCTCAAAAATTTACAGAAGACCTAAAAACTTATTATATCCAAAATTCCCGCTTACGCATCAGTAATGATAAGGCGGACTATCTTGTGGAGGGTGAAATTATTGATTACCAAGTTGCCCCACTTTCACCAACAGCCCAAGACCAAGCCTCACAGACAAGAATTACTATCACTGTGGCTATTCGCTTCACAGATAACAAAGATAGCAACAATAACTTTGAGCAAAATTTTTCGCAATACGCTGATTTTCCGCAAAGTAGCACCCTAAACCAAGTAGAGAGTAGTAAAGTACAAGAAATACTAGACAAACTTATTTTTGATATTTTTCAGAAAACTGTTGCAAATTGGTAAATTTTTCATATCTTAGCCCAAAAATAATTCATTAGTCAGATGAATACAGATACACTTTTAAAGTTACTACAAAATCCTGCTTTACTGAAAGATGAGCATACCGAAGAATTGGAGGAAATAGCTCAAAAATACCCTTATTTTCAGTTGGCTCACGTTTTATTGGCAAAAAATTTACAACAAAAAGGAAGTAGTTTAGCTTCTCAGAAAATCAGGCGAGCATCTTTATACGTCACTGATAGGGATTTATTTAAAAAGTTTATACAAAATGCTTATCAAGTTACTCATATAAGTAATATGGAGAGCTCTTTAGAAAACAATACAATAGAAGAAGATGAAGTCAGCAAGACTTCTCAACGAGTTTTTGAGCATATTCAGCAAGAAATTGATGATTTTGACGAAAAACTACAAAATTCTTCTTTGGAAGACTTAGAAAAAGAGTTGGCAAGTATTACTGAAGCCTATTTGCCTAGTTCCTATCAGTTGGAGGAAACCCCAAAGCAAGAAGATACTAATTTACAAGAAGAAGATTTTTCTGAAACACAAAAAGAGCAAAACCAATTGATAGATGATTTTTTGAAAGTAGAGAGCTTCCAAAAAAATAGAGATGATTATGATGTTAATGAAGAAGAGGCTCTAAGGCTTTTTGATGAAGGCAAAACCAAGGAGGCTATTGAAATATATGAACAACTCAGATTACAACATCCAGAAAAAGCAAATTACTATGATAGCCAAATTCAAATTTTTAGTTTGGATTTCTCTAATATAGAACTCACTGAAGTGAACGAAGATGTTTCGGCGGAGGCTTTTCTGAATGAGCATACACCAACAGAGGAACAAACATCACAAAAAGAAGAAGAGTTTGATTATGAAAAATGGGCAGCAGAAATGCTTACCAAAACAGACTCTAGCAATAATGAAGTTCTTGTGGAAACTACAAACCCTATAGAGCAAGAAAAAGAAAACATTATTACAAACCAAATAGAAGAAGAACAAATTGTACAGCAACCAGAATTTACCGAAAACAAAGAGTCCGAAAATCCAATAAATTCTGACATACATATACCTCATTCTGAGGAGCAAGTATCTGAGGAACAAGCTCTTAACTATTTTAGTGAAGGAAATGTAGAGAAAGCTATAGAAATTTATAGAAAACTAATGTTGCAAAACCCAGAAAAAAAGGCGTACTTTGCTGCTCAAATTGAAATTCTAGAAAATTAATCGGAAAAATTATGTTATTTGCCTCTATTATACTAATGATTATTGCTGCTGTGCTACTTGTGCTAGTAATATTACCTCAAAGTTCTAAAGGTGGCGGGCTCACCGGCTCGGCAGCCGCAGGAGCCAACCAGATTATAGGTGTGAAAAAAACTACTGACCTCTTAGAGAAGCTCACTTGGGGGCTAATGATTGGTATTTTTGTATTGTCATTACTCACTCATATTCTTTAGTATGTGGGTAGCCACTATCATAGGCTGCCTACACTTACACCAAATATG
>JANRLU010000265.1:0-3758 GCA_033762275.1 Thermonemataceae bacterium
CATTAGTTTTTGCATCTAAAATTCTATTTTTAGCGATTTGTTTTTCTTTCAGTTCGTCATTTTCGTTGAGGAGGTCTTGTAGCCTATTTTTTTGCTCATTTTCATCATTTTGCAAGTTTGCCAAAGTTTCTTTCAGTTCTACAAGTTCCTCTTGGGCTTGCTCCTGTTGCTCCTGAAAAATCACTAAATTTTCGTTATACTGATTGTTTTCAGTTTTGCTTTTGGCTATTTCCTGCTGAATACCCGCTTTCTGGCTCTGCTTCACCTCAAAATCTTTGCTCAAAGAGAACAATAAATTTTGCTTTTGGTTGAGTTCGTTACCAAAATTTTTATTTTCAGTTTGTAGTTGGCTGGTTTGTTCTTTCTGGATTTCAAGTTCGCCTTTAAGATTTTCTAAATTGAACCAAAATTCTTTCAATATTTTTTCGGCATTGCTACGTTCCAAACCAAAATTACTAATCTGATGGGTAAATTCTTGCTCTCTCTGTTGGTCTTGGATAATCTGTTCTTTAAGCACCTGATTTTGTTCTCGGAGCATTTTCAGGCGTTCATTTTTTATTTTTTTCTCATTTTCGTACTGCCGAATGTCATTCACAAACTCATTTAAGGCTTTTTGTCTGGATTGCAAAGTTTTCTCTTTTAGCAAATAAGCTGTTTTCCCTTGTTCTATGAAAGTTTCTTTTTCTAGAAGAAGTTTTTGCAAAAGCAATTTTTCATCGCTCTCTTGTGTGATTTGTTTGGCTAAATGTAGCATCAGATTTTGCTTATCAGCAACGCTTTTTTTGGCTAATTCTATGCTTGCTCCTTTGTATTCTTCTTTCGTTTTATAATATTTTTCGGTACGTTTCGCTTGTTTTTCAAGCGTTTTTAGTTGTTTGTCCAACTCAAAAAGCAAATCTTCCACACGAGCCAAGTCTTGGTCAGCATCTTCTAATTTTTTGAGTGTTTCTTTCTTGCGTATCTTGAATTTTGAGATACCCGCCGCTTCCTCAAATAAATTTCTACGAGAGTTTTCTTTATCATTCAAGATTTCATCTACCATCTTTAGCTCAATAATTGCATAGCTATCCGAGCCAATCCCTGTATCCAGAAAAAGGTTGGTAATATCTTTGAGCCTGCAAGTAACGCCATTTAGCAAATATTCACTCTCTCCAGAACGATACAAACGCCTTGTAATCGTTACTTCGGAATATTCGGTTGCAATAATATTTTTGGTATTTTTGAAGGTAAGAGAAACTTCCGCCAAATGAAGAGGTTTTCGCTTTTTAGTGCCATTAAAGATAATATTTTCCATTTTATCCGAACGCAAAGCTTTCGTTTTTTGCTCGCCCAATACCCACCTAATCGCATCTACTACATTAGATTTTCCACAGCCATTTTGCCCCACTATCCCCGTAACTCCCTCATCAAAATTGATGACTACCTTATCGCCGAAGCTCTTGAAACCCTTGATTTCTAACTTAGTAAGTAACATTTGAATACAGATAAAACTTTTAGGAGCAAAGATACAAATTTATACCAAAAAATATTTTTCAAAACTCAATTTCAAAGAGCTTTTTGCCCCTAAATTTTCTTTAAAACGAATCAGCCCAAAATTAGGCTGGCTTCTATCTGTAGAAACTCCCAAATCCAATATTCCAAAATTATTCTTTTGGGCATACTCGTACAAAGCCTCGTTGAGCATTATAGTAGGACTAAAACTTAGAAAATCTTCATTATCAGCAGGATAAAAATTGTATAAAATGTTTTCATTAAGCATAATAGCCACACTGATAGCAGCTATTTGTTCTTCTTTTTTTACTACAAAAACCAGATATTTTTCAGGAAATAGCTGTAAAGTTTTCTCAAAATTCTCAAAACTCATTGAAATTGGAAAATTTTTACGCTCACGAGCTTTCTTAATAAATTCGTAGATAAAACGCCGTGATAAATCAGGATTTAACTCGACAAAGAAGCCATTTTTTTTTAATTTTTTAAGCCTTCGTTGCTCAGAAATATGCAGTCTTTGTTGGAAATTATGCCTATTTACTTCTATGAAATGTCCAATTTCAGCGTTTTTTATTTGGTAATTTTTTGCCAGTAAAATTTGGCTCACCAACTCCGCTTGTTGTGTTTGGTAACAAAAAGGAGGGGCAGAAATATGTATTTTTACTAATTTTTTTTCTTGGATAATTCGCTCTACAAAAGTCAAAAAAGTAAAAACATCTTGATAAGCAAGCTCAGAAGCTAATTCCAAACCACCGAAGGACATTTTCAGAGGGCTCAAAGCTGCTCCGTTCGTGATAAAAAAGTTGATGCGAGCAACTATCTTAGACTTCTTGGAGGCATAAAAAACGATTACTTCCGCTGCCTGCTGTAAAAAAATATGCTCATTTTGGCAAAATAAAAATTGTTCAAAAGTATAATTCATTTTTTTCTGCCTAAAAACTTCTAAAGGCTCTGCAAACATTTCCATCTATTTTCAAAATTTGAGCGTAAAATGTTGCTTGGGTTGCTTATTTCTGAAAAAAACGATACCTACCCAAAATAAATCAATGCTAATTTGTACTTTGGGGTGAGCCTTTATCTCGTTCCAAGCCTTTGTCATCTCCTCAGACCAATAAATATCATCAAAAATCAGGACAGAATTTTCTGTTGTTTTCTCCAATATAAGCTCAAAATAACGCTTGGTAGGCTCATAACGATGATTAGCATCAATGAAAGCAAAATCTACTTGAGTGATTTTTTTTAATACTTTTGGCAAGGTTTCATCTATATTGCCTAACACAAAATCAATAGACTGAATGTGAAGAAGTTCTGTATTTTTTTTAGCTAAATTTAGTAAGTTTTCGGCACCCTCAAAAGTATAAATTTTCGCATCTTTTGGGGCAGCTTTTGCCAAGTAGCTGGTCGTGATACCCAAACAAGTACCCAAGTCTAAAAGTGTTTGTGGTTGTAAAAAATTGACAAGCCTAAAGAGCATTTGAGCTATTTGAGGATTTTTTGTAGCATTTTTTGTGATAGTAGCTACTTTTCTCATAGGGGATTTATTTTTTTTGGAGCCAGCCCCAAAATCTTCTACCTCTACCCAATCTTGGCTTTGCAAAAGCTTTTTTCTTAGGTTTTCTATCTCAGCAAAAGCATAATAACTACTCCTTTTGTCTTTTATTACATTTTGATAAAACTCAAACACAAATGGTGAATGAATGCTATGCTCATCTTTGGCTATCCACCAATATTTTAAATATGCTCTAAACACTTTTTAATACAATTAACCTGCTTTTTTGCTTCACGTGTTTTATCTAAATAAACTCTTTCCCTATTTTTTCTGCCAAATTTACAAACTCTTTTACACGCTGCTCTTGGTCTTTCTGGCAAATCATCAGTACATTCTGATGTTCTGCAATGATGTAGTTATCAAGCCCTTGTATCACCACTAATCTCTCTTCTGGCGTTCTGACTATACAATGCTGACTATCAAAAAGTAATACTTTGCCTTGTACAGCATTATGGTGCTCGTCTTGTTGGCTGATTTCGTACAAAGACTTCCAAGTTCCCAAGTCAGACCAACCCAAGTCGGCGGGAATTACATAAGCTTTTTCCGTTTTTTCCATTATCCCAAAATCAATGGAAATGGGCTTACATTGCCAGTAAACCTTCTCTATAGCTGCTTTTTCTTGCTCTGTTCCAAAGAAATCTCTTGCCTCGCTGAAGGCTTCAGCAATATCTGGTAGCAGTTTTTCCATTTCTTTGATAATTGTTTGGGCTTTCCAAATAAA
>JANRLU010000266.1:0-5664 GCA_033762275.1 Thermonemataceae bacterium
AAGCACAACTAAATTTCAAACTTTTAGAAGGTTTGGACATATACTTTTCTCCTACACTATCACTTATCTCAGATTGGTATGGCTTAACACCCCAAGCTACCTCTTTCTCTTATTTACTTTCTTCCGAAAAACCTACTATTATTTTACACCCAAAGTCAAAGGGCTCAGCAAGAGAGTGGCATTTGGATAATTATTACGCTTTGGCTTTACAAAATACTGACAAACAATTTTTTATTACAGGAACAACACAAGAAGGGCTGCTAATACAAACAGAAAAACCCGAATTACTGGAACTCCCTAATGTGGAAAACCTTACAGGAAAATTTAGTTTGGAAGAACTTATCCATTTTATCGGAAATTGTGATGGCTTGATAGCTTGTAGTACGGGACCGCTGCATATTGCAGCGGCTTTGGGTATCTACGCCTTGGGAATTTATCCACCTATCAAACCTATGCACCCAACTCGCTGGCAGCCAATTGGCAAAAAGTCGGAAGTTTTGGTACTCAAAAAAGAATGCTCAGATTGCCGAAATGATACTTTTTGTGCTTGCATCAATGCCATATCCGTAGCGGAAGTAAGCCGAGTAATTGGACGATGGAAAAAGGAATAAGAACAAAATAACATCTACAAGAAACCTAGATTGTTCTAATCATAAATTCTTGCTAATTGCACATCTTTTACGGGGTTTATCACCAAAGGAACTTTCTCAATAGTAACCAAACTAGTATCCAAACCGAACCATTTTTCAGGCGAAGCCGTAAAACTCTTGATATTGATATCGGCATTGAGTACGAAACGTTCCAAAAAAGGCAAATCGTTATCAGAAGAAAGCACCTCCTCCAAAATAACAAATCGGAAGTCTCCAATCACATTTCTACCTTTCAGCGAATGATAGCGACTTCTTACATCTATTTCACCATTTCTGACCATTTCTTGTATCACCAAACGCAGAAATAAACTGACTTTTTGCTCCACTCTGAACCCAAGTCTAAACTCCACTTTTATCACATCATCAGGAGCTATAATTTTAGTTTTGTACTCCATTGTGTAAGGCTCGTCTGTTACCTCAATATGTACAAACCAATACAAATCAGCTCTTTTAGGCTGTTTTTGAAGAATAGAATAAATTACTTTCTGTTCTACTTTATCATCACTACGAATCGTACTCAAAAACACCAAGTGTGTCGCAAACTTTGGAATAGTGGTATCTTTACTCAAAGCCATCAACTGCTCCAGATAATCCGTAATTTTAACATAATCTGTTAAACGCCGCTTTACATCAACGGCTTTGTAACGAACCCACATCGCAAAAACAATGAGGGAAGCTATAAGTATAGTGATGTAGCCTCCATGAGAAAATTTTACTGCATTCGCCACAAAAAAAGCAGTTTCTAAGAGAATATATACGGATAAGGTGAGAGCAATCAAAAACTTATTTACTTTCGTCATTTTCAAGTAATAAGCCAATAAAAGTGTGGTCATTAACATTGTAGTAGTAATGGCTAAACCATAAGCTGCCTCCATCTTTGAGGACTCCTCAAACCACCATACAACCCCCAAACAACCTATCATCAAAAAGGCATTTACGCTGGGGATATACAACTGCCCCTTGAATTTGGAAGGGTAGTTAATTTTTAGTTTCGGGAAAAGATTCAACCTAATCGCCTCGCTCACTAAGGTAAAAGAACCAGAAATAAGTGCCTGACTGGCAATGATTGCCGCCAAAGTGGCTATAATTACCCCAATAATCACAAATGATTGTGGCATTACCCCATAAAACGGATTGGTAGATAGAGCTTTGCCCTCATACTGCATCAGCCAAGCTCCTTGCCCCAAATAATTGAGCACTAACATCGTTTTCACAAAAATCCAGCTAATACGAATATTAGAACGCCCACAATGCCCCAAATCCGAATATAAAGCCTCTGCTCCTGTCGTACATAGAAATACTGCTCCCAATATCCAGAAACCCTCCGAGCTGTTTATTACCATATTATAAGCATAATAAGGATTGATAGCTTTCAAAATTTCGGGGTGAGCAACAATATGAATAAGCCCTAAAAATCCCAACATACTGAACCAAACAAACATTATAGGTCCAAAGCCTTTACCCACTGCCGCTGTACCAAAACGCTGGAAAAAGAAAATAAACATGATGATAAAACTTGCAATCCAAATGATTTCGGAAGTTTTTATACTTGGATAAATCTGTCTTAACCCTTCTACAGCTGATACCACAGAGATTGGTGGTGTAATAATACCATCAGCCAAAAGCATTGCCCCACCAATCATCGCTACTACGATGAGCCACTTGCTTCGCCTACGAACTAGTGTATAAAGTGAAAAAATTCCTCCTTCGCCTTTATTATCTGCTCTTAGCGTTAGAATTACATATTTGAGCGTGGTTTGTAGCGTCAGTGTCCAGAATACAGCTGAAATTCCACCATAAACCAAATCTTGGGTGATAATGCCTCTTCCATCTGCCTTCTCGCCAATAATTGCTTTCATTACGTAGAGGGGTGATGTTCCTATATCTCCAAAAATAATCCCCAAAGTAACCAAAAGCCCTGCTGCCGAAAGTTTGTGTAAATTATTATGGTCTTGGCTCATACTAATTTTGTTTTTGAAGTATTTTTATTTATTTTAGGGCAAATTAACGTGATTTATTGTTAACTTTTCAAAGAAATAATTTTAAAAAAGAGCAAAAAAGCCATAAAACACTGATTTCCATAGATTTAAAAATTTATGCCTTTAACTCAAAAAATTACTCAGCTATTTGATGAAAATTGTGCTTGGCTCGTCATTGATGGCAAGGGTACTATCCGGGAGCACAATCAATGGGCTAAACGCTTGTTAGAGCCTATCAAAAAGGTTACTAAAAGAAGCAACTTCTTTAAATATCTTGAGAGTTCTGCACCCAAACCTGAACACTTCGTACAGAATAAAAGCTGGATGGGAGATATTAGACTCAAAGGTTTTGGGCAGGATTTCTACACGCTGGCACTCCCCTTCAATGATACACAAGAAAAACAGACAATTCTCGCTATCTATCCATTCATTTCGGCAAGATGCACCCAACGCTCTCCCCGTTTATTTAAGATATTACAAAATATCGCTGATGGTGTATTGGTGCTTGATATAGAAACAGGCAAGATAACAGAAGCAAATGAAACGGCTCTCAAATATCTGCAATATACCAACGAGGAAATTCTTAGCATCAATTATTTACAAATAGATAGCGAACTACAAGAAAATAAAAATTCTTGGACAAAATTTTTGATAGAACTCAAGCTCAAAACGCCAGAAGCTCTGCAAATGCTCTCGCAGTATCGTAAAAAGAACGGAACGAGTATCCCTGTAGAAAGTAGCATAAAATACGAAGAAACTGAAAATGAGGATTATATCACGGTTATTTTTAGAGATATAAGTAACAATGACCGTTTAGATGAAATTTTAGATACCCAACAAAAGAAATTTCAACTACTGATTGAAAATCTCGAAGACTCTATTTTGCTTCTAGACGAAGCCGCCAATATTATTTATGCATCTCCTGCAGCTCATAAAAATTGGGGCTATAAGGATAACGAGCTCCAACAACAAGATTTATTTGATTTAGCTCACCCTTACGACTCCTCTTTGGTGCAAAAAATATTTTTTGAAATCATCAATACTCGCAGAAAACTATTCAAGACAACTTTTCGTATTCTTTACAAAGATGGCTCGAGCCATTGGGTAGAAGTAAAAGCTAAAAATTTGCTCAGAGAGCCCTCCATAAATGCTGTACTTCTGATTGTTCAGAACGTAACCCAACAAACGCTTGCCGAAGAAAAACTCATACAAGCCCTTGAAAATGAGAAAAAACTTAATGAGGAGCTGGCAAAAAGAGAGGAAAAACTCAAACAAACCTTAGAAATTCTTAGAGAAAAAGAGTTGGAGCAGAAAAAAACTAACCAAATGCTCGAGTACGCTCAAAGTTTTGCTAATATGGGCTCTTGGTATATTGATATTCCAGAAGAAAATATTATTTGGTCAAGGCAAACTTTTTTAGCTTTCGGAATGAACCCCGATACAGACGCTGCCCCAAAAAACAGGCAGGAACTTCGCCAATATATTCATCCTGAAGATGGGGGAAGACTTCGGGAAATGTTTGCCAAAATACTAAGTGGCGAAAGCAATGAGTATGAAGTGGAAGTACGACAATATCAGAAAAATACAGATGAGTATCGTTGGTTTATGACCAAAGCCCAAGTTGTAAAAGAACAAGATAAAATCATTGGCGTATCAGGTATCACATTAGATATTCATAAAAATAAACTTGCCGAAGAAAAACTAAAAGAGACCAATGAAGAACTGAGCAAGGCAAACGCAGAATTAGATAGATTTGTCTATAGTGTTTCTCATGACCTCAGAGCCCCTATCTCATCACTCCTTGGTTTGATAGGACTTTCACGTATGACAGAGGATTTATCCGAAATTAAACAATATATGGATTTGCAAGAAAAAAGTATTCATAAATTGGATAATTTCATCAAAGATATCTTAGATTACTCGCGTAACGCTCGTCTTGAAATTACTTCTCAGGAAATTTTCATAGAAGAAATTATCAATAACTGCTTGGAACAACACAACCACATGGAAAATGCCAAACGCATCAATAAATCCATAGAAATCAATCAAAATGTTCCTCTTTACTCTGATAAAAACCGTCTTAGTATTATTCTCAATAATCTGCTTTCTAATGCTATCAAGTACGCCAACCTTCGTCAAGAAGAAAGTTTTATTAAAATAAGCGTAAATATCAGTGAAAAAAAAGCCGAAATAATTATCATAGACAATGGCATAGGTATCGCAAAAGAACACATATCAAAAGTATTCAACATGTTTTATAGAGCCACTGATTCTTTGGCTGGCTCTGGCTTAGGGCTGTATATTGTAAAAGAAGCAGTAAAAAAATTAGAGGGAGAGATTTTTTTAGATTCTGAAATTGGTATTGGCACAAAAATATATCTTCTTTTGCCTAATCTTCTTGATTACCAACACCATATCCCCTTAGAAGAGTGATAAATTAAGGCAACTCCCAATGCAAAAAATTATTTTATAGGCTTTATTTGTGATATTTAACCAGCATTTTTTGTTTTTAACAAAAAGCTATTTGAATTATGAAAAATGTATTACTCCTGTTAAGTTTTTATACTTTTGCTTTCCTTGGCAGAGCCCAAGATATGTACTATTTTGTTCCCTTTCAAAATAAAATAGGTACTCCCTTTGAAATAGAAAATCCTCTACATTTTTTATCTCAAAAAGCCATTGAAAAAAGGCAAAAAGAAAATATTAGTATTACAGAGCAAGATTTACCCGTAAATCCTGCTTACACCAACCAAATAAAAGCAAAAGGAGCAACTATTCTGTATACAAGCAAATGGTTCAATGGTGTAGTTATTTTATGTTCTGAGAGTAGCCTCAATCAAATCAAAGATTTAACTTTTGTAAAAGCCAATGAAATTAGAATGATAAAAAACCGAGTAGATGTGGAATCGGAGCGTAGAAAGAAAGAAAAACGCTCTCTAAAAAATCATCAAAAACACAAAAAAACTCACTTTAAAGAGCAAATAAGCAAATACGAGTATGGGAGTTCTTATACCCAAAATCAGATGATTGGAGCA
>JANRLU010000267.1:0-13750 GCA_033762275.1 Thermonemataceae bacterium
TACACTTTATGGAGAAAATCCCGACCACAGACCTGATATTTATGGTAAAATTGGTAATTCGGGAGTGAGCGTTTGTACGCTCGATGACGCAAAAAAACTGTATTCAGGTTTTAACCTCTGTAATCCAAGTACCTCTGTTTCAATGACTATCAACGGACCGGCTCCGATGATTTTGGCTTTCTTTATGAATGTAGCCATAGACCAACAATGTGAGTTGTATATCAAAAAAAATGGCTTGGAAGCAGAAATAAACGAGAAAATAGAAAAAATATACCAAGAAAAAGGCGTAAAACGTCCTACTTACAATGCAGAAAGTCTGCCAGAAGGTAATGATGGTTTAGGCTTGATGCTCTTAGGCGTAACAGGCGACCAAGTTTTGCCCAAAGGAGTGTATGAAGAAATTAAAGCCTATACCCTTTCGCAAGTACGAGGCACCGTACAAGCGGATATTTTGAAAGAAGACCAAGCCCAAAATACTTGTATTTTCTCCACAGAATTTGCTTTACGAATGATGGGAGATATTCAGCAGTATTTTATTGATAAAAAAGTTAGAAATTTTTATTCCGTTTCTATTTCTGGCTATCATATTGCTGAGGCAGGAGCAAACCCTATTACGCAACTTGCCCTTACACTTTCCAATGGCTTTACTTTTGCCGAATATTATTTAAGCAGAGGTATGCACATAGATGATTTTGCCCCTAATTTTTCTTTCTTTTTCTCTAACGGAATGGATCCCGAATATTCTGTGCTGGGGCGTGTAGCAAGACGAATCTGGGCGAAAGCTATTAAATATAAATATGGAGGTAATGAGAGAAGTCAGAAATTAAAATATCATATTCAGACTTCAGGGCGTAGCCTACATGCACAAGAAATTGCTTTCAATGATATAAGAACCACACTCCAAGCCTTGTATGCCATTTATGATAACTGTAACTCCTTACACACCAATGCTTATGATGAAGCTATTACCACACCCACAGAGGAGAGTGTAAGGCGTGCTATGGCTATCCAGATGATAATCAATCACGAATTGGGCTTAGCCAAAAACGAAAACCCTTTGCAAGGAGCTTTTATTATAGAGGAACTAACAGATTTGGTGGAGCAAGCCGTATTAAATGAGTTTAAATCCATTTCGGAGCGTGGAGGTGTACTTGGGGCAATGGAAAGAATGTATCAACGGAGCAAGGTACAAGAAGAAAGTATGTATTACGAAATGAAAAAACATACAGGAGAGTTGCCCATTATTGGTGTAAATACCTTTTTAGACCCGCAAGGCTCGCCAACGGTTATTCCTGCTGAGGTGATACGCTCTACTACAGAAGAAAAAGAGTATCAAATAGCTATGCGTGATGCCTTTCATCAAAGAAATGCTGAAAAATCATTAGAAATACTACAATATCTCCAAAAAATATCTTTAGAAAACGGCAATATTTTTGAAGCCTTGATGGAAGCAGCCAAACATTGCAGTTTGGGACAAATGAGCAATGCTTTGTATGCAGTAGGCGGGCAGTATAGAAGAAATATGTAAAAATTATTTTGAGTATCATCAATAAAACTAACAATTATGGCAAATAAACTCTATGAACTTCTTGCCGTAGAGCAAGACCGCAAACATAAAGCCAATGAGTCTCTGGGAGAAGCTAAAAAAGTTTTTACGAAAAATGACCCATATTTTGACGGAATGATAAAGAAATATGTAGCCATAGAAGAAGATGCAGAGCAAATCCCTGATGAGGCAAAGGAAATGGTGAAAACCGTGAAACAACAATTAGAAGAAATGCAGGAGAGCGTTGTAATGGCTTTAGATGCGACACTTTCCAAAGAAGAAACCAATGCTTCAGGGATTGCTAAAACGGAGTTGATAATAGGGGAAACTAATTTTGGAACATTTTCAGCAACTTCTTTATTGGCTTTAGAGGCTCATCTTAGCAAAATTTTAGACTTGTATCTTACAATTCCCGTTTTGGATTCTACCAAAAAATGGTCTTTTGATATACAAAAAAATGTCTATAAAACAGAAGAGGAAGTAAAATTCAGGAGTATCAAACGCCCGCAAGTTATAGTAAAGTATGAAGCAACGGATAAACATCCAGCACAAACAGAATTATTATACCTTGATTTTCAGGTAGGTAAATATGAGACTACTTATTTTTCGGGCAAACTTACTATCTCTCAAAAAAACGAAATTATAAAACGTCTAGAGAAACTCATAGAGGCAGTAAAGATAGCTCGTGCAAAAGCCAATAGCGTGGAGGTTCAAAATATTAAATTAGGCAATAAAATTTTTGATTTCTTGCACAAAGACCTTTTAAGCTAAAAATCTTTTGCATTTTTATTGAAAAGCATTAGCTTTGCTCTACAGAGGTAGCTTTATTGTTATAGTAAGCCTTAAAAGTTCAAGATAGGGTTCATACCATCATCTTGAGCACAGGTGAGATGTAGTCTTTCGCTCTGTAGTTTCAGTTTTAATATCTTTGGCAGAAGGTACGTTATTATTTGCCTGATTGCGTGGGTTCGAATCCCATCACCTCTACTTTTTAATCAAATATTATAGAGGTGTAGCTCAGTGGCAGAGCTAAGGTATCTGTTTTTTATGCTAATAGCGTATTTTTTTTGTAGAAAGATGTCTTTGTTTTGTAGCCCAAATGGAGAGGCATTGGACTCAGGATCCGAGAGATGCAGGTTCGAATCCTGCCGAAACTACGGGTAGAGGTAAGGTAAGAACCTCTACCCATTTTTTTAGGCTATCGTATTTGTTTTGTATATTTTACAATAAAATACACATAATAGAGTTTTAAGGCTAATATTTTACAATAATGAAAAGATTAGTATCTATAGAGTTTCAAAAAATCTGGAAAAGTAAGGCGAGCAGAGTTCTTACTTTAGCTTACTTTGTGTTACTTTCTCTGTTATCCTTGATAGCTTCCATCAACTTTAATATTGGACCTATCCATATCAAACTTGCAGAGCAGGGTATTTTTGAATTTCCTTATATTTGGCATTTCAACACCTATTTTACGGCTATTTTCAAACTTTTCTTGGCAGTAGTGATAGTTTCTATGGTTGCAAACGAATATAGCTACGGAACGCTCAAGCAAAATTTAATAGATGGAATGAGTAAAAAAGAGTTTATTCTTTCTAAATTTCTGATGGTGGTTTTGTTTGCTTTAGCTTCTACTATCTTTGTTTTTTTCGTTTCTTTTGTATTAGGGATTTCCTTCTCTCATAGCACAAGTTTGGGAAGTATTTTTTCGGAGTTGGAGTATTTGTTAGCTTTTTTTGTAAAACTTATAGGATTTTTTAGTTTTTGTTTGTTTTTGGGAGTGCTTATCAAAAAATCTGCTTTTGCTCTGGGTGTGTTGTTTTTGTGGTTTTTGTTCGAAAATATTTCTTATGCAATTTTGAGGTATCAGTTTTTTAATGAGGCAACAGAAATGCACCAAAACTTAGATAATTTTTATAATTTATTTCCCCTGCGGGCAATGTCCAACCTGATTGTAGAGCCTATTTCAAGGCTTTCTTTCATCAAAAATATTAGCCAACAAGTTGGGGTAGCCAACCTGAAAGACTACGCTGTGCATTGGTACGTGCTTTTAATTGTTCTTTGTTGGACATTCATTTTTGTTTATTCCTCTTGGCGAATTTTGAAAAAGAGAGATTTGTAAATAAAGTGTATCTTATTGATAATAAGTCTTTTAAATTCTTAAATAAAATAAAACATCAGCATAAACCTCATAAAGATTGAGCCTAAAATTTTTTTATCAATGCAAATTCTATAATTTTGGATATAAATAGGAATGTTTTTTGTATAGACTAAAGCATTAAAATAAAATTATGGTACAATTTGCTTGGGAAACCATCAAAGAATTTAGAGACATCAAATTTGAGTATTTTGAGGGTATCGGAAAAATAACTATCAATCGCCCACGTTACCGCAACGCTTTTCGCCCAGAAACGGTAATAGAAATGATAGAAGCAGTAGATTACTGCCGTTACAGCGAAAAAATAAACGTGGTTGTGCTTACAGGAGAAGGCGATAAGGCTTTTTGTAGTGGAGGTGACCAAAATGTGAAAGGTACGGGTGGTTATATAGGTGAAGATGGCGTTCCTCGTCTCAATGTCTTAGATTTGCAGAAAAAAATTCGCTCTTTGCCAAAACCTGTAATTGCTATGGTAAATGGGTACGCCATTGGGGGAGGGCACGTTCTACATGTAGTTTGTGATTTGAGCATAGCTTCTGAAAACGCTATATTTGGGCAAACAGGTCCTAAAGTAGGGAGTTTTGATGGAGGTTTTGGTTCTTCTTACTTGGCTCGTGTGGTAGGGCAAAAGAAGGCTCGTGAAATATGGTTTTTGTGCAGGCAATACAATGCTCAACAAGCCTTAGAAATGGGCTTAGTAAATGCAGTTGTACCTTTAGAGCAACTTGAAGAAGAAGTAGTAAAATGGTGCAGAGAAATTCAGCTGCTTAGCCCTTTGGCTCTACGAATGATAAAAGTAGGCTTAAATGCAGAGCTTGATGGACAGGCAGGCATACAAGAGTTGGCAGGTAATGCTACCTTGCTTTATTATCTTACAGAGGAAGCTCAGGAAGGGAAAAAAGCATTTTTGGAGAAAAGAAAGCCCGATTTTTCAAAATATCCGAAATTTCCATAACCGAAAAAGTATATCAAAAAGAAAAAGTGTCAATAAATCTTAAACTATTGTTCTATTAAAAATTATTATCAATGACCAGTGACCAAAAAAAAGCCTTGCTATTGCTTGAAGCTGTTATTTTTAACTATCACGGATTAGATGAAGAAGAAAAAAATATTTTGGAGAAAACAGCAAAGGAAATAGAGGCTACTGAGGAGCTAAAATGGGTAAATAACTTTATTGCAGAAGATAGTTTCAATTCTTTTGAAAGAGCAAGAGGCTTCCTCAACCAGGTTGTGCAAAGTTTTGATAGTGATAGTAAAATTTCTTGTCTCACCAAAACTTGGAATTCTAATAAATCTAAGGGGTATGTGAGTGAAATAGAAGCAACTTCCTTGCTCAAAATAGCAAAAGACTGGGGGGTACAGAAAGAATTTATAACTTTTGTAAGAAATAGTATGTGATTAACTACTTAGTTATCAGTTTTTTGCAAAGTAACCACCAATAACTTCTCCTTGTTTAGCTCTATTACTTGGCTATAAACCTCTACCAGAAATATAATGTTATTTTTGGTAGAGGCTTTTATTTTTCTTACTTCTTTGGTATTTGTTTCGCCGCTTCTCCTTAGCCTATTGGTAGCAAAATCTATTCTTAGTTCTTCAGAAGACATCTCCAATACGTTACGAATACTCAAATCAAACATTTCTCCTGCCTCATACATAAAGAGTTTTTCTGCCATTTGGTTGGCAAAGTTGATAATGCCTTTATCGTTATAGACAAGTACTGCACTACCCAAATTATTTAGAATTTGCTGTAATTTAAAAAGTTCTCTTTCAGCTGTGTCCAAATTTTTGGATAGCTCTTCTTGGTTATGAGAGAGCTGCTCGGCATTGCTTCTGAGCTGCTCTTCTTGGTGCTTGATAGCTTCCGTTTTGCTTTGCATTTCCAATAAAAGCAAGCGGTTACTATCATTACTGAACACCGAAATAACTGTGGAAGCAGTTACTTCGGCAATGCTTTTAAGAAAATCTATTTGATAGGGTTGGAAATCTTCGAAACTTGCCAATTCCATCACACCTATACTTTCTTCATCATATTTGAGTGGAAGAATGAGCAGACTTTTAGGTTCTAGATTACCTAAGCCAGAGCTTATTTTCATATAGTTTTCAGGAACATGAGGAATGTATACCATTTCACCCTCCAAGAAGGCTTGCCCCAGCAAACCTTCTCCCAAACGAATAACTTTTTCTACGTTCTTCTTCTTATTGAAAGCATAAGCTCCTTTGAGTTCTAAAATAGGCTCTTTAGCATTTTTATTCAAAATGAAAATACCCCCTTGATTGATATTGATATATTTCACTACTTCAGAAATAACCTCGTTGCAGAGATTTTCCAAATTGTCATTGTTTTTTCGTAAAATCTCTGAAAATTTCGCCAAACCTTGTGTAGCCCAAGCCCTTAATTCTTCTTGTTCGTATACTTTTTTCAAACTATCTCGCATTTCAATTAATGAACCTCCCAAATCTCCTTCACCATCAAATACGGTAATATCAGAGCTGAAATCTCCATTGCCTACGGCTTTTGCAAAAATTTCTATTTCCTCCAAATTGCTAATAAGCTCATTAGTTGCTACAATCATAGAGTTTAATTCATCTTCGGTTTGCTCTATAACGGGAGGGATATCACCTTTTGCCAAAGTTTTAAGGCTATCTCGCATCACTCTCACTCTTTTGAGTATATCCACAATAAGCACAGAACCAATAGTAGCGGCTACTGCTACTGCAGCCAAAAACTCGAAGAAAATAATCCAATTACGCCACTTTTTAAGTTCTTGATAATTAGCTTCTTGTTCTTCTTCAAATAAGGCTTGTAGATTGATGATTTCTTGACTTGTTTTGGCTATATCCTCAATGATTGAAGCAACATCTGTCTGTAAGTTTTTTTGCAGACGCTGTGTTACGTTCTCTATACCTACAATTTCACGTCTTTTGAGGTAAATACTTCTTAGCTGACGCAATTCTTTTTTATAGTTGCCTATTTGGTTATCTAATTTAGCATAAAGAACAACCAAGTTATTATTATTGGATTTATCTATGTGTTTTTTTAGTAACTTTTCATCATTAGCTATTCTTTGAGCAATATTATCATAATCGCTCCAGAATCGCTCATCAGAGAAAAGTAAACCTTTCTCTACAATATTAAAACTTTCCTGAACTTTATCTAATACCTCAGCTGCGTAGAATTTGGTGGGCTGCACTTGCTCTATGAGTAAGTTTCGATTTTCAAGTATTTTATTCCACTGATAATTAGCCGCTTGTATCAAAATAAAAGAAATAAGAGCCATAGAAAGGAAACCGCCTGTGAGTTTCCCTTGTATGGTCTTGAAATCCACTCTAAAGTAGTAAGATATTTTTTTAAATATATTTCTTTTTTTTACTGGCTGGCTCATAGCAGAATTGTGAGAAACTTAGTTACCTGAAAAATTAGCTTTTCTTTTCTGTAAGAATGCCTGTACTCCTTCCGAAAAATCATTCGTTTTGAAATTTAGCCCTTGGTTATCTGCTTCTAAGGCTAAGGTATTTTCCAAACTTCCTTCAAAACCCTCTCTAAGATTAGCTTTCGTATGTTTGATAGCCACCCAAGGACCCGAAGCTAAACGGCTGGCGATTTCATCGACTACTTTATCCAAGACTTCATCAGTACAAATACGATTTACAAGCCTCAGATGATAGGCTTCATCAGCAGTGAAAATACTGGCTAAAGTCATTAGTTCGAAGGCTTTGTAGTAGCCAATTCGTCTGGATAAAAAGAAAGAACCTCCGCCATCACTTGATAGAGCTACATTGGTAAAAATCTGACTAAAACGAGCATCTTCGGAAGCAAAAAGCATATCACAAGCCAGAGCCAAATTGAATCCTAAGCCTACACAAACCCCTCTTATTTTGGCTATTACAGGAATATTGCTTTTATGAATTTGTAAAATAAGTGGATTTACATAGGCTTTGAGATAGGAAGCTACGTCAGTCATCATTTCTTGCCCGCCTGCTACCAAATCAGCCCCACTACAAAAGTCTTTTCCTGTGCCTGTAAGTACAATTACTCTTGTTCCGTCCGTTTCGCTTGCTTTTAGGGCTTCGTATAGCTCCACCAACATTGCCTTGTTAAGGGCATTTTTGCGAGTAGGGTTATTGAGGCTAATCGTTTTGATATGATTGCTCTGGTTTACTAAAATCCAATTTTCTGACATTTTTGTATAGTTTTTGCCAACAATTTACACATAGAATTTGGGATTGCCATTATTTTAAGCCTAAAATTTTACATTCATACAAATCAAAGCACTAAATCAGCTCTTTAAAACAGGGCATTAAGAATAGAAACCACATTGAAAATGAGATAAATCAAGCCAATGGTAATTCCTACAACTCTATCCGTATTATTAGATAATTTCTCCTGTCCCGAATCATCTTGGCGTAAAGATAAAGCCGAAAAAGCAATGATTACAAAAATCATAATAAAAGTGAGCCCGTGCAGCGTATCTACGATAGTAAGCGTGGAGGTTTCGGGCAAATAGCTATCAATCACATATTTATTACCCACTGCCGCAAAAAGCCCCCCCACAGGCAAACCAAAGCGAGGCTCTGCATGCCCTGCATCAATAAAAAAACTTACATAGGAAATGGCAAAAGCGACATACATTCCCAAAAAAAGTTTGAGAAATAAACCCCAAGCATCACGCTCTATATCTATATCAATAACAAACTGCGAATAATCAGTTTCAGCATTTTTGATGTGGTAATCTCCGAAAGCTGTGTTATAGTGCCCTTTAGAGGTATAAATTTTAAAATTTGTAATTCGCCAGCCATCTACGGTTAGTTCGGGGTCGTATGCTTTGCCTGTGGTATCCGGAACAAACACAAAATTTTCTAAGGTAAGTTGTGGATTCTCCACTACAATTCGTAGTTTTTGTTTATCAAAAGGGAAGTTATGAAGTTCCCATTTCTGTTTCATTACAGCTTTTATTTTCAAAGAAAGCCAGCCTTTGTCGTCCAAACTATCAGCAATGATATTATCTATTTTAAATTCTTTTGCCAAAGGAATTTCTATCGCATCAGAAGGCTTTTCTATGGGGTTTTTATGAACCAACCAAAGCCAAAAACGGGCAGTGAACTGCTCCTCCACAAAATCTAAATCGTGGAGACTAATGATATAGCAACCTATACGAGCCGTATCAGCTTTCTGAGAAAAGCTATTTGAAACAAATATTAATAAAAATAAAATAGGAAGAAAGTACCTCATATATTTTGTTCTTTTGCTTACAAGGTACAAAAAAAACGAAAAAAAATTTTATTCTTTCCAAAAAAAAACTAAATTTGAAAGCATTAAAATCATAAAAATATGAAAAAAATTACTCTTACTTTTGTACTTGCTTTTGCTTGCATTTTTGCGGCAAATGCTCAAAAATTTCGTGTAGGCTTAAAGGCAGGAGTTAACTTCGCTGATGCCAATGGTATTATCGCTGACCAATCAATCAGTTCGGATACCAAAATGAAGGCTTCTTATCACGTGGGGGCAGTAGCCGACATTTCTTTGGTAGGCTTCTATATCCAACCAGGAATCATAGTCAATTCAAAAGGCTTTAAAATTAAAGATGGAATTACTAATGAAGAAGTAAAAACGAACCTTACTTATTTAGAAATTCCTGTCAATGTAGGTTATCGCTTAGGGCTCGGTCCTTTGAAAGCAAATTTTGGAGTAGGTCCTTACGTAGCTTTTGGTTTGGGTGGCAAAACCGTAGGAGGAGGAATTGATGAAGCTATCAAATGGGGAACTGGTGAAGGAGAAACAAAACCTACTGATTGGGGTATAAATATTGGAGCAGGTATAGAGGTTAGTAAGTTTTTTGGTACAGTTCAGTATGGTTTGGGCTTATCTAATATTTCTAATACTGTTAATAGCAAATTTAAAAATGCTGTTTTGAGTTTCTCTGTTGGTTATTACTTATTTGGTCTATAAGAAAGATTTTCTTCCAACAAAAAAGCTCTTTGTACAAAGAGCTTTTTTGTTTTTTAGCGGGGTACTTCCACTGATTGTACGATTTGGTTGATAACATCTTCTACGCTTACACCTTCAATTTCTTTTTCTGGAGAAAGCATAATTCTGTGTCTTAGGATGGGGAAAGCCAAAAATTTAATATCTTCTGGCGTAATAAAATCTCTTCCGTCAAGAGCGGCATAGGCTTTTGAGGCATTGAGCATAGCTAAAGAAGCTCTTGGCGATGCTCCCAAATACAAGGCGTGGTTATTACGGGTTCTATCTGTGATTTGAGCAATATAATTGAGCAAATGACGCTCCACGTGTATTTCTTTGATAATAGCTCTGTATCTAAGAATATCCTCGCCCGAAAGTAAACTCTGTATATCGCTTAGTTGTGTGGCTGATTTACGGCTATTGGCTTTATCCAAAATATCGGTTTCTTGCTCCAAAGTAGGATAATTTACTTCTATTTTAAATAAAAACCTATCTAATTGGGCTTCGGGTAGTTTGTAAGTACCTTCTTGCTCTATGGGGTTTTGGGTAGCCATCACCAGAAATGGTGGAGGCAATAGGTAAGTTTTTCCATCAAAAGTGATTTGTCTCTCTTCCATTACCTCAAATAGAGCAGCTTGGGTTTTTGCAGGAGCTCTATTGATTTCATCTATGAGTACCAAATTAGCAAAAACGGGACCTTGACGGAACTCAAATTCTGAATTTTTAAGATTAAAAATAGATGTCCCGATAACATCAGAAGGCATCAAATCAGGAGTAAACTGAATACGAGAAAACTTAATACTCATTATTTTTGCAAAAAGCTTGGCTGTAAGCGTTTTGGCTACACCAGGAACGCCCTCCAGCAAGATGTGTCCATCAGCCAGAATAGCTGTAAGCATCAAATCTATTACATTTTCTTGCCCCACGATTACTTTCGCAATTTCCTGACGAATAAGCTCTATTTTATTTTTAAGCTCATCAAGATTGACCCTATTGCTGAAAATATTATCTTGTTGTTCCATTTATTTTGCTTTTAAATACCTAATTGCAGTTCTGGGTGTGGGATAAGGTTTTCTAAGAAGAAAATAATACTTGTCTTTACAAAAAGCGTAATAACAATAATAATTGTTCCTACCAATATACCAACGGCTACATTATCTTTGCTTATTTCTTCTAATTCGTCTATTTCCGTATTGATGAGGTTAAACAAATACATAGCTAATATGATAATAAGAAAAGCGACAATATAACCAATTACGATGAATACAATTCCATATTTGAGTACATCAAAAAACATACTTGCTGCATCGGTATCTATCAAACGGATAACATTTATCATCTTGTAGATGGGGTCTAAAACACCCGAAATAATATAACCCACCGAAAAAATAACTGCAGCAAGTAGAAAAGCAAAAGAAGTATTATTAGGTGTTATCTGATATTTCCTGCGGATAAACCTTGTAAATAACCTTGAGGTGATAAAGGTAACTAACAAACCAAGCACTAAAGAGATAGCAAGGTAGATGATCGACAAAAAGAAGTGAGTGTTCATAAAATAACAATATTTAGGTTAAAAAATAATTCACAAAGTAACATTTTTTTTAGAATAACAATTTTTTTATGTAGATTATTCTTCTAAAGGGTTGGCTAAAATTAATTTTTTATTGTCGTATTTCAAAATAGGTACATACTGATTATCTCTATTTTTATTGTCAAAAATATATCCTCTGTATGTTTTTTTGAAGTTTGGATTATTACTAACTTTCTGAAAAAAATTGTTTTTATTTTGTCCTAATGTCTTGATAAAACTTATCGTAAAATCGTAGCCTTTATAAGCTGCTAAAGGAGGATTTTGCATATTATAGTACTCTTGTAAATGCTTGGCTCTGAAGTTGTATTGTACTTTGAAGGGGTCTTTTTTTTCACCAAACCGAGTGTAATCAGGGTCTATAAAGTGAACGTTTTGAGCCTCCAAGGTTTCAGGCTTTATTTCAGCAAATCTTCTCCAAGCCAGGGTGGTAATGATAGGGACGGAGGGCATTTTATCTTTCATTTGCTCTAATATTTTCTCTGCGGCGGCTTGGCTCGAGCTCGCTACGAATACATAATTTACCTCTTTATTTTCGGGTTTCGCCAAGATTTCCTCTATCAGTGGAATAGTTGTAACCGAAAGTTTCTGTTGGGCTAAAATTTGCCCTCCTTTGCTTTCAAAAGCTTCTTTATGAGCTTTCATCAGTTCCAAATCGTTGGTAAGTTCGCTATAAAATATGATTGCTTTTTTACCAAATTTTTTGGTAGCAAAATAAGCAGCTTGCTCACCTTGGGTCGCTATGCTGGGCTGCATAAAGTAAGCGTTTTGGGCTTGTAAAAACTTAGAATTACTCAAAAAGGGATTGATAATAGGAATATCATATTTTTGGGCAATTTCAAGTGCTTTGGCAAAATCTTCATCATAAAAAGGTCCGACCATCATATCAATTTGGGCAAACTCCTTACTTTTTTCTAAAAGTGTCAGGGTATCAGGGTTTTGGTGTACATCATAGACATAAAACTTTGTAAAGATATTGGAGCTGTCCAAATGTTTTTTAGCTATACGCATTCCCCAATAGAAATCCACTGATAGGTTGGCAGCCGAATTTTTTTTCCCTTTCTTAAAGTTGTCAAAATCGATAGGTAATAAAACAGCAATATGCAGCGTATCACCTTTATTGGCATACTTGTAAACAGATTTTGCTTTTTTCTGAATACGAGTCTTGCTAGGCTTCTCTAAATTATACTTCTTTACCAAGCTATCCATCAAATCCAAATCTGAGGTTTTCTCAGAGAAAGCAGCAATTTTATCTACCAAAACTTGGGCAATAGTTTTATCTTTTGGGTATACAGCTTGCAAGTTTTTGAGTAAATCTAAATCTCTTTTGGCTAAGTAATAGGCTTTCATACTTTCAGCCTCATCACTCATATTTTTATCTTTGATTTTTTCTATGTAGCTGATAGCAATATTATCTTCATTTTTTTCGAAAGCGATATGAGCTTGCAAATACATCACTTCTTCCTTTTTATTCCATTCGGGGAATTTCTCTGAGAGGGCTTCCAACCTTTTCTCTGCTTCTTTATATTTATTTATTTTTGTATAGGCAAGAGCTGCATAATAGTAAGCATAGCTTCTATATACATTGTTTTTATGAATTTTTACCAGTTCATTAAATTCATCAATAGCTTCCTGATATTGTTTGTTGCTCAGAAAGGTTTTTGCTTTTTGGTACTGTGCTGTTAGTTTTTTTGTTTGAGCCTGTAATGGCTGAATGAAGGAAACAACAAGCACAATTAAAATGATTTTTTTCATCTTAAAGAAATAATGGGCTTTATGTATGCAAAAGTACATATAAAATTAGAAGTATAATGCTAAAAAATAAGAATAATTTTGGAAAAGCTATTTTCTTACTTTTTTAAAAAAACTCTCAATGATTTCGGAACATTCTTTTTCCATTACTCCAGCAATTACTTGTGTTTTGGGGTGTAATAAATTAGGCTGAAATTTTTGATAGCCTCTATGTTTATCTGTTGCTCCAAATACAACCGTAGAAATCTGTGCCCAAGCCAAAGCTCCTGCACACATCGGGCAAGGTTCTAAGGTAACATATAAGGTGCAGTCTTTCAGGTATTTACTTCCCAAATGGCTGGAAGCTGCCGTAATAGCTAAGATTTCAGCGTGGGCAGTAATATCTTTTAAAAGTTCTGTTTGGTTGTAACCTTTCCCTATAATTTTATTTTTTGCTACAATAATTGCTCCTACAGGTATCTCATCTTCGAGGGCAGCTTTTTGGGCAAGCTGGTAAGCCAAATACATCCATTTCTCGTGTTTTTGTTCGGATAAGTACATTTTTACTCTTTTTGAAAACAATTATAGCTCTTTTTTAGTATAAAGGAAAAACATTTTTTATGCTAGCACTTCAGGTTGAAATAGATAAAAACTCAGGATTTTGCTTTGGTGTAGTTTATGCCATAGAAATGGCAGAGGAAATATTGGATAAAGAAGCTAAACTTTATTGCTTAGGAGATATTGTGCATAATGACGAGGAGGTAAGAC
>JANRLU010000268.1:0-3601 GCA_033762275.1 Thermonemataceae bacterium
GTGCATATAGTAGACAAACAGTAATATTTGAATAATTATGACAAACGTTTGGCTATTCAAGAGAGAAATGTTGTATAAAAATATGTTTAGAGGTTTTTCCCAAACCTATGTTCAGGGCAAGTGTTCTAAACTCAAAATCCCTAATAAAAAACTTGACCCGAACTATTCAGGAGACTATGATTTATGGCTTGACGGAATAAAAATTGAGGTTAAAGCATCAAGGGCAGTTGATAGCGACAGTAAAGAACCATTGTATATGAAAGCTCTTCCAAGAAATACGGACAAAAATTTCTTGATGAATTTCCAACAATTAAAACCAAGATGTTGTGATGTTTTTATTTGGGTTGCTGTTTTTCGTGATCAAATTGTGCTTTGGATAATGAGTTCAAAAGAAGTTGAAAATCATAAGTTGTACCAAGATAAACACCATAGAGGAAGTATTGGAGAAGGACAAATGCACATAAAAAATACAAATATCCAAGAACTTGATATTTTTGAATTAACAGATGACAACTTAGAAAAAGCTATTAGAGATGCAGCAAAGAGAAATTGAAGTTACCTACAACATCTATTTTGTAAGAAACCACCTTTAATTATTGGTAACAAGGTGCTAAATTAAACCATTATTTAAAACTCTTGTAGATTTCTCCATAAAAATTCCATCAGTTTGCATACAGAAAAAATAACAAAACTTATTAAGCAAAAAGCCTTAGAAATAGGTTTTGACTTTTGCGGAATTGCAAAAGCTACTTTTTTGGAAACAGAAGCTCCTCGCTTAGAAAATTGGCTCAAAAATTCTATGCAAGGAGAAATGAGCTACATGGCAAATCACTTTGATAAACGCTTAGACCCTCGCCTTCTGGTGGAGGGGGCAAAATCCGTGATTTCTGTTTTGCTCAACTATTATCCTCCAGAAGATTTTGCTACCAACAAGGGCTATAAAATTGCCAAATATGCCTACGGAACTGATTATCACTTCGTAATTAAAGAAAAACTAAGCAATCTTTTAGCCTTCATACGCCAAGAAATTGGAGAAGTAAATGGGCGAGCCTTTGTGGATTCTGCTCCTGTAATGGATAAAGTTTGGGCAGCAAAAAGTGGCTTGGGTTGGATAGGTAAAAATTCTAATCTGTTGAACAGAAAAATGGGAAGTTTTTTCTTTATAGCTGAACTCATTATTGATGCCGAACTTAGCTACGATTCCCCCACAAGCGATTATTGTGGCACTTGCAAACGCTGCATAGAGGCTTGCCCCACAGAAGCTATCGTAAGCCCCTACGTGGTAGATGGTAGCAAGTGTATTTCTTATTTTACGATTGAGTTAAAAAATGAAATCCCTGAAAGCTATCAAGGTAAGTTTGATGATTGGCTTTTTGGTTGTGATATATGCCAAGATGTTTGCCCTTGGAATCGCTTTGCAGCCCCACACCAAACTCCCGATTTTAATGCCAATGAAGCTATTAAAAATTTTTCTAAAAAAGATTGGTTAGAAATAACAGAAGAGGTTTTCAACAAAGTTTTTGCCCGCTCACCCCTGAAAAGGGCAAAAATGAAAGGCTTGCAAAAAAACTTACGTTTCCTGCAAGCCAGTGAAAACAAAAACCCAAATGTTTTATGTTGTGTTTAAGAAAGTACCATTTTATTAAATTGACTATTTAAAATATTTCCGTATTGTACACCAAACTTAGCATAGCACCATTTTTTAAGGCTTTCCTGCTCTTGTGTTTGTAGATAAGCTAATGCTTTACGGAGTTCTTTTTCAAATAGTTGTTTATCAAAACTAACTTTCTCTAAAATCAATTTAAAATAGTCTAACATAGGCAATAAGCGTTTAAAGAAACCTTGCGTCAAACTTGCTTCATAGGCTAAAACATTTAAAATATTACCAAGAACACAATTTACTTTTTATTTCTGCTAAATTAGCAATAAAAATAATATAATCCTAATGAAATATAAAAAAAGTTTAAAAAAATATTGGAAAAATTATATCTTTTTATTTTTGAACCTCCTTTGCCAAATAAGTTTCGCCCAAGAAATTCGCATAGAACTTGTACGCAAGAAAATAAATCTAAACGAATTTATGCAACTTAGAGTGTTATCAAAAAATGAAGAAATTAGAAATATAGATAATTTTCCAGTCATCAAAGGTTTTGAAAAAGCTTTTCAGGTAAATGTTGAATTCACAGATAGGCAAGGCAACCTCACGAAAGGCATAGAGCAAAATTACAAGGCTGAGCAAACGGGTATTTTCCCCATTCCAAGTTTTGAAATGAAAGTTAATGGAGAAAAATATAAGTTCAAGGCTGACGAAATAAAGGTAATTGCTGATGAAAATACTACTGATGAAGTAACTAAAGAACAAGAAATTATAGAAGATTTGCAAGAAAACGAGCAGAATATCTATCTCAATAATACTGAAGACGCCTTCATAGCCGTACACCTCCCCAAACCCCAAGTGTATGTGGGTGAAGAGGTAAATCTTTCTTTTGCTTTTTATTTGGCTGATGATGCTGCCAGAGCCTTAGATTTGTACCAACTCAATCAGCAATTAGCAGCTATTATCAAAAAAATTCGCCTACCCAAGTCTTGGGAAGAAGACTATAAATTGGATAGCGTCTGGACAGAAAAAGTAACCATCAATAAGCGAAACTACAAACGCTATAAATTTTATCAAGCCGCTTTTTATCCTTCAGAGGCAGGTAATTATGTAATTCCCAGCGTGGAATTGGTAATGGAAGATAAAGAAGAAGAAAATCTTATCAATTTTCGTTCTCAGGCAGTAAAAGTTCAAGTGAAACCCTTACCAGAAAGTGATATAAAAGTACCTACAGGGCGTTTTCAATGGCAAGAAGCTATTACTTATCTCAAAATAAAAACAGGGCAAACCATAGACTATAAGTATACATTGCTTGGTAGCGGAAATTTTGCTTTACTCAAAGCCCCAGAGATGGTACAAAATACAACTCTAGAGTTTTACAAACCTAGTACAGAACAAAGTATAAGAAAAACTCCCTATCAAATTATTGGGTCTAAATCTTTTAAATACACAATTTTAGCAAAAAAAGCAGGTAAATACCCTTTAAAAGACTTTTTCAGTTTCATCTATTTTGACCCCGAAAAGGCTCGCTACGATACACTATACTCAAGGCTAATTCTGGAGGTTAGTGGCGAAAATATTGAAGATGTATCGCTGCAAAGTAGTGATTTGGAACAAGAATTACAAAAAGCCAGTCATAAGTTGCACAAAATAGAAAAAGAAAAGCGTACACGTTTATTTGCTAATATTTTGCTCGGAATTTTATTTCTGATAGTTTTATACCAACTCATCAGAAGCAGAATGTCCTCCTAAAATTTAAGAGGACATTTCTGAAAACTATCTTTTTACAACTTTTCTGATTGCTTTGTGTGAGCTATTTTGTACTTCCAAAATATATAAACCTTTCGGCAAGAAAGTAATATCCAGAGCTATTTTTTCTTGATTATCCATATTTTTTACTAATACGATTCTACCCAAAACATCTTTCAAGTGTATTTGTTGCTTTCCTTTAAGCTCTTGTGGCAAATTGATTTGCAGCTTATCCTCTGTAGGATTTGGGAAAAT
>JANRLU010000269.1:0-78798 GCA_033762275.1 Thermonemataceae bacterium
ACCTGCTGCTGCTGCTCCTGTAATGATGGCTGCATCAAATGATGCTGGTGCTGCAGTTGCTGAAAAAACATCTTTTGATGTGATTTTGAAAGCTGCTGGTGCTAACAAATTGAACGTAGTGAAATTAGTTAAAGATTTAACAGGTCTTCCTCTTACTGAAGCGAAAGCTGTAGTTGATGGTGCTCCTAAGTCTATCAAAGAAGGAGTTAGCAAAGACGAAGCTGAAGCTTTAAGAAAGCAAATTACTGAAGCTGGTGCAGAAGTAGAAGTGAAGTAATCTACACTCATTTGCTAGGCAGTGAGACCTGAAATTCGAAGCTAATAGACGCTTTTTGAATTTCAGGTCTATTGCCGTTTGTGGCAATAAATGCCATATAAATAAATTAGACTAAACATTATACCTATTATGAAACCTGATAAAAGTCTCCTATTGCTAAAATAAAATTTATTTTAATCAATGACTTTATCAGGTTTTAGTATCATAACATTTCTGAAGCAATTCAGAAATAATAAACCAAAACCTTCTAAAAATGGCTGAGAGAATTAGTTTCGCTTCCGTTAAGAACATTGTGGATTATCCAGATTTTCTTGATATTCAGTTACAATCTTTTCAAGATTTCTTCCAGTTGGAAACCCCTGCCGAAAACCGTGCCAAAGAGGGGCTTTACAAGGTGTTTATGGAGAATTTCCCGATTAGTGATTCTCGTGAAAACTTTGTGCTGGATTTTATAGATTATACCATTGACCCTCCCAAGTACTCCATTGATGAGTGTATAGATAGAGGGCTTACTTATTCGGTTCCCCTCAAAGCAAAATTGAGGCTTTCTTGCAATGATGAAGATAACGAAGAGTTTGAAACAGTTGAGCAAGAAGTTTTTTTGGGAAATATCCCCTATATGACTGAAAAAGGCTCTTTTATTATCAACGGAGCAGAAAGGGTCATTGTTTCGCAACTACACCGTTCGCCAGGAGTGTTCTTTGCTATGAGCAAACACACCAATGGTACAAAACTTTATTCGGCTCGTATCATTCCATTTAAAGGCTCTTGGATAGAATTTGCAACAGACGTGAATAACGTAATGTATGCTTACATAGACCGTAAAAAGAAATTCCCTGTTACCACCTTACTTAGAGCCATAGGCTTTGGTACAGATAAAGAAATTTTAGATATATTCGGGCTTTCCGAAGAAATAAAAGTAACCCCAAGTACCTTAGAAGAGGCAGTTGGGAGGCGTTTGGCAGCTCGTGTCTTACGTACTTGGACAGAAGATTTTGTAGATGAAGATACAGGAGAGGTAGTGTCCATTGATAGAAATGAAGTGCTTTTAGAGCGTGATTCGGTGATTAAGAAAGAGGATTTGGATACAATCTTAGATGCCAACGTAGAAGCAATTATCGTACATAAAGAAGATATTAACGTAGCCGACTATCAGATTATTTACAACACCTTACAAAAGGATAATTCTAACTCTGAAAAAGAAGCCGTAGAACAAATATACCGACAATTAAGAAATACTGAAGCTCCAGACGAGCAAACCGCCCGAGATATTATACAAAACCTCTTTTTCTCTGATAAAAGATATGATTTGGGAGATGTGGGGCGTTATAGAATGAATAAAAAACTGGAGTTGGACTTCAGTATGGATACAAAAGTGCTTACCCGAGAGGATATTATTAGCATTGTGAAGTATCTTATTGGTCTGATAAACTCCAAAGCAGTGGTTGATGATATTGACCACCTATCCAACAGAAGGGTTCGTACAGTAGGAGAGCAGTTGTACGCACAGTTTGGGGTAGGTTTGGCTCGTATGGCACGTACCATCAAAGAAAGAATGAACGTAAGAGATAATGAGGACTTCAAGCCTGTAGATTTGATTAACGCAAGAACATTATCTTCTGTAATTAATTCCTTCTTTGGGACAAATCAGCTCTCTCAGTTTATGGATCAAACGAATCCTTTGGCTGAGATTACGCACAAAAGAAGAATGTCGGCACTCGGGCCTGGCGGTCTTTCTCGCGAAAGAGCTGGTTTTGAGGTAAGGGACGTTCACTACACACACTACGGTCGTTTATGTACCATTGAAACCCCTGAAGGACCAAATATCGGTCTTATTTCTTCGCTCTGTGTTCATGCGAAAATAAACTCTATGGGCTTCATAGAAACACCTTATTTTGAGGTAAAAGGCGGACAATTAGACCTTACAGGTACCGTTTTCTTATCAGCAGAAGAGGAAGACGGGCAACATATTGCACAAGCTAACGCAAAAATAGATGCAAACGGAAAACTTTTAGTTGATGCAGTAAAAGTTCGTTTTGAGGGAGACTTTCCTCTGGTTTCTCCAGAAGAAGTATCTTATATGGACATTGCTCCTAATCAAATTGTATCTGTGGCAGCTTCGCTTATTCCATTTTTGGAACACGATGATGCCAACCGTGCTTTGATGGGCTCTAATATGCAACGCCAAGCAGTGCCTTTGCTCAAACCAGAGTCGCCTATTGTAGGTACAGGTTTGGAAAAGAGAGTTGCTTTGGATTCAAGAACCTTAATTCTGGCGGAAAAAGATGGTATCGTGGAGTATGTTGATGCTAATAGAATCGCTATCAGATACGATTATGATGAGAGTGAACTTTTAGTTTCTTTTGAAGGACCTGTAAAAACTTATTATTTAACAAAATTCAGAAGAACCAACCAAGATACTTGTATCAACTTGGTACCAATTGTACGAAGAGGACAAGAGGTGAAAAAAGGGCAAGCCCTCTGTGAAGGTTATGCTACACAAGGTGGTGAATTGGCTTTAGGACGTAATTTGACAGTAGCCTTCATGCCTTGGCAAGGATATAATTTTGAAGATGCTATTGTAATTTCAGAGAAAGTAGTACGTGAAGATTGGTTTACTTCCATTCATATAGAAGAATACGAATTAGAAGTACGAGACACTAAACGCGGAGAGGAGGAACTAACTTCCGAAATCCCTAATGTAAGCGAAGAGGCTGTAAGAAACCTTGATGAAAACGGTATCGTAAGAGTAGGTACTGAGGTGAAAGAAGGAGATATTCTCATTGGAAAAATTACTCCAAAAGGGGAAACAGACCCAACACCTGAAGAAAAACTCTTAAGAGCTATTTTTGGGGATAAAGCTGGTGATGTGAAAGACGCTTCTTTACGTGTGTCTCCATCTATCAAAGGAGTAGTAATTGATACAAAACTTTTTGCAAGAGCCAAAAAAGATAAAGACTTGCGTAAAAAATCTAAAGACGATGTAAAAGTCTTAATGAAATCTTACGGTAAGGATTTAGCCAAACTTAGAGAAGAGGTGATTGATAAAATGGCTCAGCTACTTGATGGTAAAACTTCACAAGGAGTAAAACATAAGTTTGGTGATGAGTTGATTTCTAAGGGTACAAAATTTACTAAAAGCAACATTGATAAAAATTTGTTCCCTGATAAAAACCCTTATCGTGATGAAAGTGCTTACCATGTACCAGAGGAAGTAAACTTGATTACTGATGTAGTGCTGGAAAATTGGACGACTGATGAAAAAACCAATTACTTGGTAATAGAATTGGTGAAAAATTATCTTAAAAAACGTAACGAGTTTTCTGGAACATACAAAAGAGACCGCTTTGCAATGGAAGTAGGCGATGAGTTACCCGCAGGAATCGTGAAGTTAGCGAAGGTATATATTGCCAAAAAACGTAAGTTGAAAGTGGGAGATAAAATGGCAGGAAGACACGGAAACAAAGGGGTTGTAGCTCGTATAGTTCGTGATGAAGATATGCCTTTCTTGGAAGATGGAACGCCTGTTGATATTGTATTAAACCCACTCGGAGTGCCTTCCCGTATGAATATCGGTCAGATTTACGAAACAATTTTGGGTTGGGCTGGACTAAAACTTGGCAAAAAATACGCTACACCTATTTTTGATGGGGCAAGTGAAGACGAAGTTTTAGACGAGGTAGCCAAAGCCAAATTGCCTGCTTATGGAAGGACGTATTTGTATGATGGACTTACAGGAGAAAAATTTGACCAACCTGTAACTGTTGGAGTTATTTATATGTTGAAATTGGGACACTTAGTAGATGACAAAATGCACGCTCGTTCTATTGGTCCTTATTCACTCATTACGCAACAGCCCTTGGGTGGTAAAGCTCAGTTTGGTGGGCAGCGTTTCGGAGAGATGGAAGTATGGGCTTTGGAGGCTTTTGGGGTATCTCATATTCTGCAAGAAATCCTTACAGTGAAGTCCGATGATGTGATTGGTAGGGCAAAAACTTATGAAGCCATCGTAAAAGGAGAACTTCTCCCCAAACCTAATATTCCAGAATCTTTCAATGTACTTGTTCACGAGTTAAGAGGCTTGGCTTTAGAAATTACACTTACTTAATCAAAAAAGGGAAGCCCCTTTTTTGATTGAAAATTTTTGGTTTAAAACTAAAAAATAAACTTATGTCGCTCAAAAAAAATAAAAAACTTACCAGCGATTTCAACTCTATCACTATTAGCTTAGCCTCGCCTGAGTCTATTTTGGAGAGTTCTTTTGGAGAGGTTACCCAACCTGAGACCATCAATTATAGAACTTACAAGCCAGAAATGGGTGGTTTGTTTTGTGAAAGAATATTCGGTCCTGTAAAAGATTTCGAGTGCCACTGTGGTAAATATAAGCGTATTCGTTACAAAGGTATCATTTGCGACCGCTGCGGGGTAGAAGTAACCGAGAAAAAGGTTCGTCGTGAAAGAATGGGGCACATAGAGTTGGTTGTTCCTGTTGCTCATATCTGGTATTTTCGTTCTTTACCCAATAAAATTGGGTATTTGTTGGGATTGCCCACTAAAAAATTAGACCAAGTCATTTATTATGAGCGTTACGTGGTAGTGCAGCCAGGTATAGTAGCTGAGGATAACCGTAATGGTAGCACTTATTTGGATTTCTTGACAGAAGATGAATACTTAGATATTTTGGATAAATTACCAAGAGAAAACCAACTTCTACCTGATGAAGACCCCAATAAGTTTATCGCTAAAATGGGGGCAGAGGCTTTGGAAATGCTTTTAAAACGCCTTTCTTTTAGGGAAAAAGATGCCAATGGTAATGAAATCCCTAATAGCCCAACAGGTTTGGATAAGTTGGCTTATGATTTACGCCATCAAGCAGCCACCGATAACTCACAGCAAAGAAAAGCAGAAGCTCTCAAACGACTTAAAGTGGTGAGAGCCTTCCAAGAATCGAGCATAGAAAACAAGCCCGAATGGATGGTTATTCGTATGGTGCCCGTAATTCCACCAGAATTACGTCCGCTTGTTCCTTTAGATGGGGGGCGTTTTGCCACTTCTGACCTCAATGATTTGTATAGAAGGGTAATTATCAGAAATAATCGTTTGAAACGTCTGATTGAAATAAAAGCTCCAGAGGTTATTTTACGTAATGAAAAGCGTATGCTTCAGGAAGCCGTAGATAGCTTATTTGATAACTCTCGTAAGGTAAATGCGGTTCGTGCTGATGGTAATAGAGCTTTAAAATCACTTTCGGATATGCTGAAAGGTAAGCAGGGGCGTTTCCGTCAGAACTTACTTGGTAAGCGTGTAGATTACTCTGGTCGTTCGGTAATTGTGGTTGGTCCTGAACTCAAATTGCATGAGTGTGGGTTGCCCAAAGATATGGCAGCAGAGTTGTTCAAGCCTTTTATTATTCGCAAACTTATAGAAAGAGGAATTGTAAAAACTGTAAAATCGGCGAAAAAAATCGTAGACAGAAAAGACCCTGTGGTATGGGATATCTTGGAGAACGTTTTGAAAGGACATCCTGTTCTTCTTAACCGTGCCCCTACCTTGCACCGCTTAGGAATTCAGGCTTTTCAACCTAAATTGATAGAAGGAAAAGCTATACAACTCCACCCGCTTGTTTGTACCGCTTTCAACGCTGACTTTGACGGAGACCAGATGGCTGTGCACGTTCCCTTAGGGCACGAGGCAGTTTTGGAGGCTTCTATGTTAATGTTGGCTTCTCATAATATTTTGAACCCTGCCAATGGTGCTCCTATTACAGTACCTTCACAAGATATGGTTTTGGGTTTATATTACATCACTAAAGGTAAAAAGGGCGATGCGGGAGAAGGAAAAACCTTTTATAGTGCTGAAGAGGTGATTATTGCAATAGATGAAGGGAAGTTATCCAAACATGCTCATATAAAAGTAAAAACAAGAGTACGTGAAGGAGAGGAGATAGTAGATAAAATCGTTGAGACGGTAGCCGGAAGAGTCATATTTAATCACCGTTGCGTTCCTGAAGAAGTAGGTTTTATCAACGAACTCCTAACAAAGAAAAAAATACAACATACCATAGGGCTTGTATTTAAGATAGCAGGTATGGCGAAAGCTGCCAAATTCTTAGATGATATCAAAGAGCTTGGTTTCCAATCAGCCTATAAAGGTGGCTTATCAATTGGTTTAAATGATATTTTAATTCCTTCTGATAAAGAAGTTTTTATCAATAAAGCGAAGGAAGAAATTGAGGAGATTCGTCAGAACTATATGATGGGTTTCATTACAGATAATGAGCGTTACAACCAAGTAATTGACACTTGGACAAAAGTAAACTCTAAGCTGACTGCCAAACTCATTGAGGATATGACTAAAGACAAACAAGGCTTTAACTCTGTCTTTATGATGATGGATTCTGGGGCGAGGGGTTCTAAGGAGCAAATTCGTCAGTTAGGAGGAATGCGTGGTCTGATGGCAAAACCTCAAAAGAATATACAAGGTTCAGTAGGAGAAATTATTGAAAACCCTATTCTTTCTAATTTTAAAGAAGGCTTAGACGTGTTGGAGTATTTTATTTCTACACACGGTGCCAGAAAAGGGCTTGCTGATACAGCTCTTAAAACGGCTGATGCAGGTTATTTGACACGCCGTTTGGTAGATGTTGCTCAAGATGTAATTGTTGTGGAAGATGACTGTGGCACGCTAAGAGGTATCACCATTTCTGCTCTAAAAGATAACGAAGATATCGTTGAACCTCTTTCTGAGCGTATTTTGGGCAGAGTATCCTTACATGATGTTTATGACCCCCTCACTGATGAGCTTATTGTGGCTTCTGGAGAAGAAATAACAGAAATAATTGCTGAACGAATAGACCAAACGAGTATAGAAGAAGTAGAAATACGTTCTGTACTTACTTGTGAAACTCGCAGAGGAATTTGTAAAAAATGTTATGGTAGAAATCTTTCTACAGGGCGTATGGTAGATAGTGGCGAAGCATTAGGGGTAATAGCAGCTCAGTCTATTGGTGAGCCTGGTACACAGCTTACTTTACGTACCTTCCACGTTGGTGGAGCGGCTTCAAACATTGCCATAGATGCTTCAGTAAAGGCTAAATTTGCAGGTAAAATTGATTTTGAAAACCTTAGAACTGTAAAATCTACGGATAACGAAGGAAATGCTATAGAGGTTGTAATCACACGTTCTTCTGAAATAAAGGTTGTAGATATAAAAACTGATAAAGTTTTAATATCAAACCATATGCCTTACGGAGCATTGCTCAAGGTAAAAACTGGAGATGTAGTGGAAAAAGGGCAGACACTTTGCGAGTGGGACCCCTACAATGCTGTAATTCTTTCAGAGTTAGATGGGATTATAGAGTTTGAGGCGATAGAGGAAGGTATTACCTACAAAGAAGAGGCTGATGAACAAACAGGATTTAGAGAAAAAGTAATTACTGAAAGTAAAGACAAGGCTAAAAACCCTGCCATTATAGTAAGACCTAAAAATGGAGAGCCTAAAGTCTATAATATTCCAGTAGGAGCAAGGATAGCTATAGAAGATGGAAAAGCCGTTAGGGCTGGACAAGCCCTAGTAAAAATAGCCCGTGCTATTGGTAAAACACGCGATATTACGGGTGGTTTGCCTCGTGTAACAGAGTTATTTGAAGCAAGAAACCCTTCTAATCCTGCTATTGTAAGTGCTATTGATGGGGTTGTTACCTATGGAACAGTGAAACGTGGTAACCGAGAAATCACTATAGAGTCCAAAGATGGCGTAATTAGAAAATATATGGTACCGCTATCTAAACATATTTTAGTGCAAGATGGTGATTTTATAAAGGCAGGTATGGCTCTTTCTGACGGGGCAATTACACCTAACGATATCTTGGCTATTAAAGGACCAACTGCTGTACAAGAGTACTTGGTAAATGAAATACAAGAGGTGTATCGTCTGCAAGGGGTAAAAATCAATGACAAACATATAGAAGTGATTGTTCGTCAGATGATGCAAAAAGTAGAGGTAATAGACGCAGGTGATACTGACTTTTTACCAGGGCAAGTAGTAGATAAATGGCTATTTAGGCAAGAAAATGATAGAGTAATGGAGTTGAAGATTGTAGAGGAAATAGGAGATTCCACTCGTTTCCGTTTGGGACAGCCCATTACTTCTCGTGATTTGAGAGATGAAAACTCTTCTTTACGCCGCCAAGACCGTAAATTGGTAAAGGTACGTGATGCTCAGCCAGCAGTTTCTCAACCTACCTTGCAGGGTATTACACAAGCCTCTTTGGACACAGATAGTTTCATTTCAGCAGCTTCTTTCCAAGAAACCACCAAAGTACTAAGCGAAGCAGCTATTCGTGGTAAGAAAGACGGTTTGTTGGGACTCAAGGAGAATGTTATTGTAGGGCATCTTATACCTGCTGGTACAGGTTTCAGGCTCTATCAAAATTTGCTTGTTAATGCAAAAGATGAAATAGAGGAAACAACTACAAGCAAGAGAAAGAGTAAAAAAGAAAAAGTGAAGTAGATTTCTAAAAGGCTTTTCTCTAACCTCCACAAAACTTAAAACTTTGTGGGGGTTCTTTTTTTAAAACAAAAATATCTTACGAACTTTTCCCAATAAACTATCTTTTATATTTTGCTTTCTACTCCGAAATCCTTAATATTGCGAAAATTTAAGATTTGTTTCACAATTTAAGCTCATACAAAAATGTCAAAAGTTAGAGTTGCTATTAATGGTTTTGGTCGTATTGGCAGGCTTTCTTACAGAGCTATGCTTAGCAAAACAGAGATAGAGGTAGTTGCCATCAATGACCTTACGGATACAAAAACCTTAGCCCACTTACTTAAATATGATTCTGTACACGGTAAATTCGCTGGCGAAGTTAGTTTTGATGCCGAAAACATTATCGTAAACGGTCAAAAAATAAGAGTATACGCTGAAAGAGACCCTAAAAATTTACCTTGGGGAGCACTCAACATTGATGTAGTGGTAGAGTCCACAGGACGTTTTACTGATGAAGCCGGAGCGGGCGGGCACATCACAGCAGGAGCTAAAAAGGTAATCATTTCTGCCCCTGCTACAGGTAATATTCCTACGGTAGTTTTAGGTGTAAACGACCATATTCTTACAGGAGAAGAAAAAATTATTTCTAATGCTTCTTGTACTACCAACTGCCTTGCTCCTATGGCAAAGGTTTTAGATGATGCTTTTGGTATAGAATCTGGTTATATTTCTACAATTCACGCATATACATCAGACCAAAGCTTGCAAGATGCCCCTCACAAAGATTTGCGTAGAGCAAGAGCAGCAGCGTATTCTATTGTGCCTACCTCTACAGGGGCAGCTAAAGCAGTAGGCTTAGTATTGCCTCACCTAAAAGGAAAATTAGACGGGGTAGCAATGCGTGTGCCTATTCCTGATGGCTCTTTGACAGACCTTACTGTTGTCCTCAAAAAACCTGCAAGCATTGAGGAAATCAATAAAGTAATGAAAGAAGCTGCTGAAGGTGCTTTAAAAGGTATTTTAGAGTATACCCAAGAGCCTATAGTTTCTATTGATATTGTAGGAAATAAGCATTCTTGTATTTTTGATGCAGGTTTGACTGCTTCTATGGGTACGCTGGTAAAAGTTGTTGGTTGGTATGACAATGAAGCAGGCTACTCCAATCGTGTAGCTGACCTTATCCTAAAGGTTGCTCAATAAATAATGAGTTCCCCCATTTTTTTAAAAGCCTACCAAATACAAGTAGGCTTTTATTTCGTTATGCCTTTTTAGTAAAAATCCTTAATATTTTGTATGAAAAAAAAATCTTGGTTGTTTTGGAAAAGTAGATGGCTTAGTATCTGGGCTATAGCGGCTTTTTTCTTGATTTTAGCAATGATAATAAGCAAACATTGGGGCGAATCTTGGGTGTACCAATGGGATTTGCAGGCTCGCCATCAGATACATAACTTTACCATTCAGAATTTTGAAGATGGTATCTTGCCTTTTGCTATGCAAATACCTGTTTTTTTCGTACAATACGAATATATAGCCAAAGAATTAGCCTTACCAACACAAGCTGCTTGGGTCTGGTGGGGCGTGATAGGCTTGTCAAGTGCTGTGCTTTTGGCAGCTATTACTTATTTCAAAAGAGCGTATTTTTTAGTTTTTTCAACTTTACTCATTATTTTTATCATCACACTACGGCTGGACTTGCTGGGTATATTCGGAAGCAACTCCAAATGGCTCGTAAGCGGCTCTTTGATGCTTATATTTTTAGGTTTAGCCTATTATTTTCATACTTTTGGCAAGGAAATTACTTTTGGTAAAAAAATTATAGCCAACCTTTTTGTTTTTATTTTACTTACAGTAATTATAGCTGTTTTTTCTTCTGAGAAGTTTCCCCTAATATTCCTTACGGGCTACGCAATGCCAATACCTTTTTTGTTGGCAATTACACTTATTTTTTTAGTTTCTTCCGAAATACCTTATCATTTTGCTTCCTTCAGCAACACGCAAGGGATTACAGGTAAAATGAGTTTCAAGCAATTTCATTTGGTGATGATTTTTTATGTTGCCAACTTGGTAATATTGTATCTCAAAAATACCAAAATTTTAGCTGATTTAGATTTCTTTTATATAGATGATTTTTATTTATTAGCTATATCTATAATTTTAGGTTTTTGGGGAACAAGGTACACACCGCTTTTTCAGAGTATCGTACCCTCGCAGCTACGAAGTGCAGTATATTTGGCTTTAGTAATAGCAGGAATAGGAAGTATTGCCTATTTACAAGCAGTAGCCAACGAAGCAGCTATTGCAGCTTTAGAAGATTTCATAGTTTACGCTCATATAGGTTTTGCTTTTGTAATTTGGGCTTATACATACTTTAATTTGAGACAAGAAACTTTCCAAAAAAACGTCAAAGGATTTGCAGAGATATTTTACGGCAGTCAAGATAAAAAAATAATACCTTTTTATATGGCAAGGGGTATGGGTTTTTTGGTAATGGGTGCTTTGATATTCAAAGAGGGCTCCATGCCATTCAAACAAAGTATAGCAGCCTATTATATAGGTTTAGGAGATGTGTATTTTGCGAATTACAATAAACTTAATCACATTATTGCAGATGACTATTATGCCGAAAGCCTTGCCAATGACCTACCTAATCATAGAGCTTGGTATGCAAGGGCTTCGCTTATTCGCCAGAAAAGCAGTCCTCGCCCTGAAGAACTTGCTTTGCGTATAGAAATGCTCCAAAATGCTAAATCAAGAGACCCCAAAATTCAAGATTACGCACTCATTGCCCAAGAGTTTGCATCAGGAGGGCAAAATATTTTTGCCAATATAGAGTTCAAAGAAGGAATTACCAAATTTCCTAATAGTCCAGAGTTGGCTAATAATTTGGCTCTACTGTATGCTGAAGCTCGTTTGATGGACTCAGCGTATTTTTATTTCTCAAAGGCTCAACAACATAGCAAGCATAAAAACCAGATGGAAACAAATTTTCTTAGTTTGTTGCTTAGAAAGCCTACTATTCCCGCAGACTCTCTGGAAAATATATTCAAAAAAGAAGGAGATGTAAGCTATGAAACTAATAGAATGGCTATATTAGCAAGCTATAACCAAACTAATCAACAGCCTTTCCAACTGAATTTTGTCCGAGAAAGTCTGAAAGATACCAGCCGACTTAATGGCTATCAATTAGGCTATTTATATAATTATTTGGCGAGTAAACCACAGAAAGATACAATGGCTATCCATATTTCAAAAATGTTGACAAATACACGAAGTAATGATAGCTACTTAGATTGGTTCAAATTGGCGGAAACTATTTACTATTTCAAAAATGGTAATCACAAAGAAGGTATAAGGCAGGCAGAATATTTATCTTCTTTGGCTTCGGCTCGGTACGAATATCTATTTGGGCAATATTTAATGTATTTGGGGCAAGCTCCCCAAGCTATAGAACCTTTTAATCATTTAAGTTCCACAGTTAATTTACAATCAATGGCTAATATTCTGTATCACAAAGGGGCTGTGTTGGCAAGTGCAGGAAATAGAGAAGAGGCTATTAAAATTTGGCAACGAATAGCAAAAGACTCTACAGAAAAAAATAGCCAAAAATTAGCTTTACAAATGCTTAATGGCTTGAGTGCCAACCCAGAAAAGTTAGAAGAACTTAAAAACGATACAGCTCGTTTTGTGGCTTTATATTATCAAAATTTAGCTATAAAAACACAAGTAGAACTCGCCAAAATGTTACAAAACCCTGATTTGAAAATTAAGGCTTACGCAAAAGTAATGCAAAATATCATTGCAGAAAATGGTGTAGAAGAAGCCGAAAACTTTTTCAATACACTTCCCAAAAATATAGAAGCAAGTTTAGCAAGTGAAGCGGAGCTAAATGTATCTTATTTGTGGCTACTCTATAGCCAGAATGATTTGGCGGGTATTGAGAATATCTTAGAAAAGTTGTATTTATCACCAAGATACGAATATCAGAGGTCTTTCTTTAGGGCTTTAACCACCGAAAATAAAGAGCCTAAAAAAGCAGAACAATTATATAACAAAGCCTTGGCTGCTAATCCTTCTGATATACGAATATATCCTAAAATCATCAACTTTTTCAATAATACAGCCAAGCAGCCTGAAAAAGCCTATGATATAGCCTTACAGATAACCTACTTACAAGAAAATGACCCCGTTGCTTGGAAAATATACGCTATTCAAGCCATCAAAATGGGGTATACAAGTTTTGTGGAAGACGCCCTTACCAAACTTAGAGAGCTATCTTTGGAAGATTATGAAGAAGTTCGTACAATTTTTAGCCCTCAAAAAACGTTAGATGAGTAAGTAAGGTTTTGAGTTATGGAAAATAAGGTAATCATTGAGTCTAGCCACTTGGCGAGACGGTACGAAATGGGTGGCGAGGTAATTCACGCTCTTAAAGATATTAGTATCACCATCAATAAAGGAGAGTATGTAGCCTTTATGGGTCCTTCTGGCTCTGGAAAATCCACACTAATGAATATTATAGGTTGTTTGGATACTCCTTCAGAAGGGACATACATCTTAAATGGTGCAGAAGTCAGTGATATGACTGATAATGAGCTTGCCGAAATTCGTAATAAAGAAATAGGCTTTGTTTTTCAGACATTTAATCTCTTGCCTCGTTCTACCTCTTTGGATAATGTCGCCTTACCACTTATTTATGCGGGCTTATCCAAATCTGCAAGAATAGAAAAAGCGATGGAAGCTCTGAAAAATGTAGGCTTAGAGAATAGGGCTAAGCACCGCCCTAACGAGCTATCGGGCGGACAAAGGCAAAGAGTGGCGATTGCAAGAGCTTTGGTAAATAACCCGAGCATTATTCTGGCAGATGAACCCACAGGTAACTTGGATACAAAAACTTCCTATGAGATTATGGCTCTCTTTGATGCTTTACACAAAAAAGGAAATACGATTATTATGGTTACGCACGAAGAGGATATTGCTCATTATGCCCATAGAATCATTAGATTAAGAGACGGCTTGATAGAATCTGACGAAAAAAACCAACAGATTAGACAAACTAACCTGCATTCCTAAATTTTTTTTTAGTTTTTTTTGAAAATAAATCAAAAATTTTCTTTTAATTGGGAAAATACTTTATTTTTGCTCTAATTAAATTTTTAGAAAAATATGCAGCAAAACATTAGCTTCTATTACGACATCATTGAGAGTTGCATCAAAGATATGGGCGAAGACCCCAAAGCCTGTAAAGGCGAATTAGATGGGCAGTGGAATTTAAAGAGAGGTTCTGCAAGTATCTGGGTAGATATTTGGGAAATGGAAAGCAACAAACAGATTTATTTTCAACTACTTTCTCCAGTGGTGGGGGTTCCACCAAATAATAGAGAGGCTTTCTTTTTGGAAATTCTCCAAATTAACCACACCTTGTACGGAGTCGCTTTCACTGTAAAAGATAATTATGCTTATATCAAGATGATTAGGGAGGCTCAAGGACTTGATAAAACTGAAGCGGCTGCAATGCTTGATAGAATCGGCTATTATGCTGATTTGTATGATGATAAGTTGAGAGAAAAATACTTTGGAAAATAAAAGAGTTGCGAAAGCAACTTTTTTTATTCAAAAAACAAATAATTTTTTTACTTTCAAATAAGCAATAATATAAACATTTGATTTTATGTATAGCAACCAAAGTTTTCTGACAGAAGAACTCAAACAAATAAAAGAAGCGGGGCTTTACAAACAAGAACGCATCATTAGCACTCCACAAGGAGCTAACATTACCGCCAATGGCAAAGAAGTTATTAACTTTTGTGCAAATAACTATTTGGGCTTATCATCACACCCAAAAGTAATTGAGGCTGCCAAAAAAGCGATAGATTCTCACGGCTTCGGAATGTCTTCAGTACGTTTTATTTGTGGTACGCAGGATATTCATAAAGAGTTGGAAGCTAAAATTTCTACTTTTTTAGGCACAGAAGATACCATTTTATATGCAGCAGCTTTTGATGCCAACGGAGGAGTGTTTGAGCCACTTTTTGGAGAGCAAGACGCCATTATTTCTGACGAACTTAACCACGCTTCCATCATAGATGGTGTAAGACTTGCCAAGGCACAGCGTTTTCGTTACAAACATAACGATATGGCTGATTTGGAAGCTAAACTCCAAGAGGCTCAAACAGCTCGTACGCGTATTATTGTTACGGATGGCGTTTTCTCTATGGACGGGACAATCGCTCAGTTAGATAAAATTGTAGCTCTTGCCGAAAAATATAATTCCTTGATAATGATAGATGAATGCCACGCTTCGGGTTTTATGGGAAAAACGGGCAGAGGAACGCACGAGCACAGAGGTGTGATGGGTAAAATAGATATCATCACAGGTACTTTGGGCAAGGCTTTGGGAGGTGCTATGGGTGGTTTTACAAGCGGAAAAAAAGAAATGATAGAGATTTTGCGTCAACGCTCTCGTCCTTACCTCTTTTCAAATGCTTTGGCTCCGTCTATTGTAGGGGCTTCTATCGCTGTGTTGGATATGTTATCAGAAACTACTGATTTAAGGGATAAATTAGAAGAAAATACTAAATATTTTCGTAGTAAAATCACGGAGGCAGGCTTTGATATAAAACCTGGCGAGCACCCCATAGTTCCTATTATGCTGTACGATGCGGTTCTTGCTCAAAAAATGGCTGAAAAATTATTAGAAAAAGGTATTTATGTGGTTGGTTTTTTCTATCCTGTGGTGGCAAAAGGGCAAGCTCGTATACGCGTGCAGATTTCGGCTGCTCATGATAAAGAGCATCTTGATAAAGCTATTGCCGCTTTCACTGAAATAGGTAAGGAATTAGGCGTTTTGAAGTAAAATTTAAAGCACATTAAATCCCCAACAAATCTCGTACTTTTCGTCCAGCGACTTTGTAAGTAGCTGGACTTCTATTTTTTCCTCTTCATTTATAAAAAAGCCTGATAAAACCTCTTCAGAAACAAGTTTAATTACTAAATTCTTCCGAAAATCCTTAATTTCTCTTCCAAAAATCTTGTAAAGTACCTCTTTGGCACACCAAAATTTAGTCAGTAATTGTAAATTATCCTTACAGGTTTGCATTTCTTGCTCCGAAAAAACTCTTGGAGCGATTTTTCTTAATTTTTCTTGCTCAAGTTCTATATCCACACCGATATATTTATGGCTATGCCAAGCTACGACCACCCAAGGCAAAGAATGAGAAATGGAAATATTGGATAATGAGTTTTTCAGAAAAGGTTTATTCAGAAAATCTTTTTGGATACCTTCATAGTCGATGTTTTTTTGTCGGCTGAGCAAAGCCATTAGATAGCGTGTAGCGGCGAACTCTATGCGTTTTTTGGCTAATACAATTTTTTTTAGTATTTCTTGTTCGCTTTCTAGTAGTTTTTCTGAAAAAAAAACTTCAGATTCTTCTACTTTCCAAGCAAAAACACTTTCATTTTTGGTATCGTGGAGAATATGCAGAGGCATTATGATATTTTTTGCAAAGCTAAAAAAACAAATTTATATTTCTTGTAAGTTTAAATAACTTTATGAATATATATTTAGAGAAATTTCCCTAAATTTGCCTTTTTTACGCTCAAAAACATACGTATATGAAGAAAAACCTATTAACTTTACTGCTTGTTAATTTCACATTTGTTTATTTATTTGCTCAAAATCAGAAAGATATGAACAACCCGCTTTTGGCTCAATGGGATACCCCTCACCAAACTCCCCCCTTTGATAAGATAAAAAATGAGCATTACGTTCCTGCTCTACAATTTGCTATCCAAGAAGCTAAAAAGGAAATAGAAGCGATTGCTAACAACTCCGAAAAACCTACTTTTGAGAACACCATAGTAGCTCTAGAGAATAGTGGAGCTTTAGTTGATAGAGTTTCCGTGATACTCTCCAATCTCAATACTGCCGAAACTTCTCCCGAATTGCAAAAAATAGCTAAAGAAACTTCACCAATGCTCTCAGAGTATGCCAATGATGTGATGTTGAACGAAAAACTTTTTCAAAGAATAAAAAATGTTTATGAAGCTAAAAATAGCCTCAACTTGAACACAGAGCAAGGAATGCTTTTGGAGAAAACCTATAAAAGATTTGCAAGAAATGGAGCAAACTTAAACGCTTCCCAAAAAGAATTATTGAGAAGCATTGATAAAAAACTTTCAGGATTGTATTTGCAATTTGGCGAAAATGTACTCAATGATACTAACGGCTTTTTATTAGAGCTTCAAGAATCTGATTTGCAAGGACTTCCAGATTTTGTAAAGGAAGCAGCTAAAGAAACTGCCAAGAAAAAAAATAAAACGGGCTATGTTTTTACGCTACAAGCTCCCAGTTATATTGCTTTTATGACTTACTCGGCTCGTAGAGATTTAAGAAAAAAAATGTTTTTGGCGTATGGTAGCAGGGCTTTTAGGGATAACGCCAACAATAACAGTCAAGTAATGAAAGACATCGTTACATTACGTCATCAGAGAGCCAGACTTTTGGGTTATGCCACACACGCTCATTTTGTATTGGAAGAAAGAATGGCTCAAAATCCTCAAACTGTTATCAAGTTCTTAGATGAGCTTTATCAAACCGCCAAGCCTGTTGCCGAAAAGCAAATCAGAGACTTGGAAGAGTATGCCAAAAAGCAAGGTTTTGAGGGAGAACGCTTAGAACGCTGGGATTACTCTTTTTATGCAGAAAAGCTCAAAAAAGAAAAATTTGCGATTGATGATGAAACCTTAAAACCATATTTTAAGCTCGATAATGTAATGGCAGGAGCTTTTGAGGTGGCAAACAAACTTTTTGGGCTGACTTTCAAGGAAGTAAAGAATATTCCCGTTTTTCATCAAGAAGTAAAAACTTATGAAGTTTATGATGAAAAAGGTAATTTTTTAGCTATTCTTTATACAGATTTCTTTCCAAGAGATGGCAAAAAAGGAGGAGCTTGGATGACAAGCTATCGCGAACAGAAAAAGTTGAATGGTAAAGATATTCGTCCGCATGTATCGCTTACTTGTAACTTCACACGTCCAACCGAAAATAAGCCTTCTTTGCTTACTTTTAGCGAGGTAAATACTTTATTTCACGAGTTCGGACATTGTTTACACGGAATATTGGCAAACGGAACTTACCAGAGTCTTTCAGGTACAAATGTGGCTTGGGATTTTGTAGAAATGCCCTCACAAGTATTGGAAAATTGGTCTTACGAATCTGAGGTTTTAGCTTCTTTCGCAAAGCACTATCAGACAGGAGAGGTAATTCCGCAGAATTTAGTGCAAAAAATAAAAGATGCTTCTAATTTTATGGAAGGCTACGCCACAATGCGTCAGTTAAGTTTCGGTATGCTTGATATGGCTTGGCACGCTAATTTTATGGATACGATTGGTGGTATAGAAGATTTTGAAAAAAATGCCATCAGTAAAACGGATTTATTTCCCGTTGTAAGCGAAAAAATTTCCACAAGTTCGGCTTTTAGTCATATTTTTTCTGGAGGCTATTCTGCGGGGTATTATAGTTACAAGTGGTCAGAAGTACTTGATGCAGACGCCTACGAGTTGTTTAAAGAAAAAGGAATTTTTAACAAAGAAATAGCCAATCGTTTCAAAGAAATGCTTTCTAAAGGCGGTAGTGAACACCCAATGATACTTTACAAGCGTTTCAGAGGGCAAGACCCCAGCCCCAAAGCTCTATTAAAGCGTGGTGGCTTGCTTTAATCAACCCAAGAAGCAACAGCAGACAATTATGGGGATAAATTTCATAGCTTTCTGCTTACCAAGCCGAACAATTCAAGCCTCTAAAATGTTAGGGGCTATATGATAAAGCAAATATGAGTGAATTATCTGTCTTGCCTTTGTCGGCTTGGCTCAATACCTACAAAGGCATAGGCATTATCGCAGGACCTTGTAGTGCCGAAACACCAGAACAATTAGCCACTACATTCAAAGCCTTAAATGTTTTAGATGTGGGGGCTATTCGTGTGGGAGTATGGAAACCTCGCACCCGACCTGGAAGTTTTGAGGGCAAAGGAGAAGAAGCTCTTACTTGGATAAAGGATTTAAAATCTATTATTCATAAACCTATTGCCACAGAAGTAGCAAGCCCCCAACACGTAGAATTAGCCTTAAAATATGGTATTGATATTTTGTGGATAGGAGCAAGGACAAGCGTAAACCCTTTCAATGTGCAAGATTTGGCAGATGCTTTGAAGGGCGTAGATATTCCTGTAATGATTAAAAATCCTGTAAATCCTGACATAGCCCTTTGGATAGGAGCTATTGAGCGAATATACGGGGCTGGCATACGTAAAATAGCGGCTATTCATAGAGGCTTTTCTTTCTTCCAAAAAAGTGAGTACAGAAACCCACCTACTTGGCAGATTCCCCTTGAATTGAAACGTTTGTATCCTAACCTCCCGCTTATCAATGATCCCAGCCATATTACAGGTAAACGAGCCTTAGTAGCTTCAGTGGCACAAAAAGCCTTAGACCTTAACTATGATGGTTTGATGATAGAAACACATTATCAGCCAGAAAATGCTTGGAGTGATGCTGACCAACAAATTACGCCCCAGCAACTAAAAGAGCTAATAGAAAACCTGCAAATACGCCAAAAAACAACAAATAATACATTTTTTAATAATCAACTGGAAATCTTACGAAAACAAATAGATAGTCTTGACGAAGAACTTTTAGGAGTACTTGCCAGCCGTATGAGAGTAGTAGAGCAGATTGGTTTGTATAAAAATGATAACAATATCAGTGTTTTTCAGCTGGAACGTTGGAACGAAATTTTCCAAACAAGACCTTTATGGGCAGAAAAAATGCAACTCAATAAAGAACTTATAGAAGGAGTTTTTCAGCTTATCCACTTGGAATCTATCAAAAAACAGACAGAAATAGCTAAAAAAAATAATACAGAAAACTATGCTGAAAAGATTTAGTAAAGAGGATATAGGAGCTTTAGAATCCTTATATAAACGAAACCTAATGAATACGCTGATAGGCTTCAAAAACGCTAACCTTGTAGGAACTAAAAATCTTGTGGGGCAGGAAAACTTAGCTATTTTTAATTCTTTGGTACATTTGGGGGCTACTCCACCACATATTGCTTTCGTAATGCGACCTACTACAGTAGAACGCCATACCTACGATAATATACATCAAACAAATTTTTATACTTTTAATCATATAAAAACAAATTGGGTGGAAGCGGCTCACCAAACTTCCGCTAAATATCCGCAAAATGTTTCGGAGTTCGAGGCTTGCGATTTTGAAGTGGAATATAAAGGCGATTTTTATGCTCCTTATGTAAAAAATGCGTCTATTCAAATAGGTATGCGTTTGGTAGAGGAAGTTTTTATTAAAACTAACGAAGTATTTTTAATGATAGGAGAAGTGCAAGAGATGTATATAGAGGAAGATTGTATCCGTGATGATGGCTTTATAGACCTTATTAAAGCCGAGACTGCGGCAGTGAGTGGCTTAGATGCCTATTACGAAGCCAAAGAAATAGCTCGCTTCAGTTATGCCCGCCCCCACCAGATTCTAAAAAAAATATAAGTCTATTCAGGAAAATTAGGATTTCTTTGTATCTTGCTGTCATTTCTTAAATGTAATGTTTTATTGATTATGGCAGAAAGTATTACACCTACAAGCGTAGGGCTTCGTTACGGCTTATTTTACGGCTTAGTTTCCATTATTCTCACTACACTAACTTTTGTAATAGAGAGTTTGAGCGATTCTTTTATCAGTACTGTACTAAGTTTTGGTATTTGGATAACATTTTTGGTGCTTGCGGCAAAGTTTTTTAAAGACCAAAGCAGTGGCTATATGTCTTTTGGGCAAGGTTTTCAGATTGGGCTACTGGTTTCTGTGATTTCTTCTGTGCTTTCGGGTTTATACTATATTTTATATTTAAGAGTATTGAGTCCTGAAACTTGGAATAAAATTATGGATAAAGTACATAGCCAATGGGAGAAACAAGGCTTAGATGAAAAATCTATAGAAATGGCGGAGAAATTTACAAGCCCAGAGATTAGCTTTTTGGGTATAGTTATTGGTGGACTTGTGATGGGAGCAATTCTCTCTTTGGTAGTGGCTGCTATTATGCAAAAGAAAAAACCTGAATTTTAAATCTTATCAATTTCACTATTTAAAAACTTTCAATGATGTTTAAACGAATCATATTTAGCGTGGTTATTTTGCTTTGCCTCCAGGGAGTTGGCATTGCACAAAATTTAGAAACCAGACTTTCAAGCAAAAAAACGGCTGCATTGGTATCTATCAATGCAAATAACTACAAACCAAAGGGAAAAGCTGAAGTGCTTTTAGAGTTGGATTTTTTCAAAAATCTTGATAAAAATAATAAAAGAGATTATCCAAAAGACTATAAATTAGTTTCAAGTATCTACAAAAGCCCCAAAGATGCAGGTGTGAATGCTTACCCAAAATCCTATATTTTTGTGAATACCTTAGATACCAATGGTATAATGGTAGGAGCTTTATTTCACATAGCAGATAGCAAAAAATTTGAGAAATGGGTAAATGCTGTATTGCAAAAAGATAAAGATTACCAAAAAGTACAAGTGGAAGGTTTGAATGTATTTATCAGCAGAGATGCCGTTTTCTCTTGGAATGATAAATATGGTTTGATAGCCGCTATCAATATGAATGACAAAGACTTATACAGCCAAGTTAATTATGATGACCCAAATTATGAGGCTAAAATTCAAGAAATAGAAAAACAAAGAAAATTGCAAAGGGCTAATTTGCTCAAAGAAGAGGCTACCAATATTCTATCAGGAAAAGTAGAAAATCCAATTTCAGAAAACGCTAATTTTCAAATTTTTGCTAATAAATCTCACGATTTAGGTATTTGGCTCAATCAGGAGCAATTTAGCACGTCTATTGGCTCTATGCTTAGAGAGTTTCCACAATGGCGTTCTGTTTCTATGGAGCGTTTTGCCTCTCGCCTGAAATCTTACTATAAGGGCTATTACGACCATATCCTATTTAGTGCCAATAATGGAAATGCAAGTGTTTCTTACCAAACTTATTTAAGCGATAAAATTTACGAGCTTTTTGGAACAGCTTTTAATACCCGCATCAATCCTGATTTTTATAAGTATGTAGAGGGTGAAAAATTATTAGGGCTTTATGCAGTTTCTGGGGACTTGAAAAAATTAGGCAATGGTTTTATAGAGATTTACAGGGATTTATTCAATGAAGACCTCAGCAAAGATGGCAAAACTATAGCGGCTGCTTTTGATGTAATGACCGTATTGTTAGATGAGGAAGATATTTTTACCCTGATGAAAGGCGATTTTATGATAGCTTTTACAGACGTAAGGGAAATGGATGTTACCTATACTGACTACCAATATGACGGAGATGTGTATGTAGGACCTACAAAAAAAGTGCGTAAAGAAGTCGCTCCCGTGTATGTAATGATGATGGGGATTGGTAATGTAGATAATTTTATGAAATTTATTAAATTTAGTAATGTGTTAGGAGGTTTAAAACAAAAAGATACTTACTACGAGATAGAGTCAGAAGGGAAAACGCAGAGTTACTTGGCTATACACAACAATATATTGATTATTTCTAATGATGTGGATTTGATTACTAAAAATCTTGCTAAGGCTGATAAAATTAAAAAGCCTGTTGATGCCAAACTCCAAAAACTAACACAGGATAACCCCATGTTGGTATATTTCAATACTGCCAACATTATTGATGCTTTGTTGAAAGATGATAAAAATATGAGTGCTGAAAGTAAAAAAAGCTTGTTAGAAATGAAAAAAGACTTAGGAGATATACAAGTGGTGGGTCCTAATCTTCAAAACAAAACTTTTTTGAGTGAAGGTACAATTTTTGCTAAAAACACAAAGGCAAATAGTTTAAAAGTTCTGGTTCGTACGATTAATCATTTGGCAAAAAACTCTTTTGGAAGCAATAGAAGAGAGGAGGCAGTTACACCAATGATAGAAAAAGCTGAGCCAAAAAAAGAAAAAGATGAACACTAATAAATAAACCTCCCTTTGGGAGGTTTATTTATACAATTTAATTATTTTGCCTATGAAATTTACTATACAACAAATAGCCTTTATTCTTAATGGAGAAATAAAAGGTAATAAAGATTTAGAAATCAGTAATTTAGGAAAAATACAAGAGGCTAAAAAAGGAGAAATAGCTTTTTTGGCAAATCCAAAGTATGAGGCTTTTATTTATGATACAGAGGCTTCTGCTGTGATTGTAAACAAAGATTTTCAACCTAAACAACACATCAATACTACACTTATTTTAGTAGATGATGCTTACTCTGCCTTTACCAAACTTTTGGAAGAGTATGAGAAAATTATCAACAAAGCTAAAAAGGGTATAGAACAACCTGCCTTCATTGCTGAAAATGCTCAAATAAAGGAAGATGTGTATATAGGAGCTTTCGCATATATCTCAGAAAACGCAGAAATAGGAGAAAAAACCCAAATTTATCCACATACATTCATTGGTAATAATGTAAAAATCGGGAAAAATACAATTATTTACGCGGGAGTAAAAATATACAAAGATTGTGTGATAGGAGATAACTGTATTATACACGCAGGAGCAGTGATAGGAAGTGATGGTTTTGGTTTTGCCCCACAAGCAGATGGCTCTTACAAAACAATCCCTCAGTTAGGGAATGTAATCATAGAAAATGAGGTGAGTATAGGTGCAAATGCCACTATAGATAGAGCTACAATGGGAAGTACAATTATAAAAAAAGGGACAAAAATTGATAACTTAGTACAAATTGCTCATAATGTAGTACTTGGACAAAATAATGTGATTGCCTCACAAACAGGCATTGCAGGCTCCACCGAAATAGGCGATAATTGTATGATTGGCGGGCAAGTAGGCATTGCAGGGCATCTCAAAATTGCTTCCAAAACTAACATCGGAGCTCAATCGGGCTTAGGTTCAAATGTAACAGAAGAAAATACAAATTGGCATGGTTCACCTGCCTTTGACCTCAAAACCTTTTACAAAGCTACCGCTATTTTTAAAAAATTACCCGAAATTTACAAACAAATCAACCAACTTGAAAAAAATTACTTAAATTTGCTCAAAAAAGATACTGAGTAAGCGATTTTAACTTTTATGTATTACAAACAGCATACCATACAAAAAACCGTGAGCGTGTCAGGTGTAGGATTACATACAGGCAAGTTATCTACAATGACTTTTCTGCCAGCTCCCAGCAATCATGGTTTTAAGTTTAAAAGAATAGATTTAGAAGGGCAACCTATCGTAGAGGCAGATGCCGATTTAGTAGTAGATGTATCCAGAGGAACTACCATAGAGCAAAACGGTGCGAGAGTCTATACCGTAGAACATACCTTAGCGGCTTTGGTAGGCTTACAGATAGATAATGTTTTGATAGAAATAGACGGACCAGAGCCTCCTATTTTAGATGGTAGCTCTGTAGAATTTTTGAAAGTACTCAAAGAAGCAGGACTACAAGAGCAAGATGCCCCAAGAAATTTCTTCTATATTCCTGAAAATATTAGCTACGAAGATGCAAATAGAGGCGTAAAACTGAGCATAACGCCAGCCTATCAATACAACATAAGTGTAACTGTAGATTACAATTCTGATGTTTTGGGTGTGCAGAAAGCCGACCTCCAGCAAGTAGAAGACTTTGCTGAACAAATAGCTCCTTGCCGAACTTTTTGCTTTTTACACGAAGTAGAAATGCTTTATAAAGGAGGGCTTATCAAAGGGGGAGATTTGTGCAATGCCATTGTTATTGTAGATAAAGTGATGCCCGAAAACGAACTAAACGAGCTTGCTCAACTTCTTGGAAAACCTAAAGTAGAGGTAAATAGTGAGGGAATTTTGGATAATGTAGAACTCCATTATCCAAACGAACCTGCCCGTCATAAACTTTTAGATGTAGTAGGTGATTTAGCCTTAGTAGGTCGCCCTATTGTTGGAAAAATAGAGGCAATACGTCCTGGGCACGCAGCTAATGTAGAATTAGCGAAAAAAATAAAACAAGCCATCAAAAATGAAAAAAAAGGTATGCTTTATAACCCTGATAGCCCTACAGTATTAGATGCTTCGCAAATAGAAGCAATGTTGCCTCATAGATTCCCTTTTTTGCTCATAGATAAAGTTATTCATTTAGATAATGAAACCGTAATAGCTGTGAAAAACGTTTCTATGAATGAATGGTATTTTCAAGGGCATTTTCCAAAAAACCCTGTAATGCCTGGCGTTTTACAGGTAGAAGGCTTAGCTCAAGCAGGAGGGATATTTGCTCTGAGCACCGTAGAAGACCCTGAAAACTATTGGACTTACTTTCTAAGAATAGATGAATGTAGATTTCACCAAAAAATAATACCTGGTGATACTATTCTTTATCATTGTACGCTTATCACGCCCATCAAGCGAGGAATTGTAAAAATGGACGGAAAAGCCTACGTAAACGGCAAATTAGTTTGCGAAGCAAAACTCACAGCAAGTATTACAAGAAAAAATGATTAGTAATTTAGCATACATACACCCAAAGGCTCAGATTGGCGAGAATGTACATATAGAGCCTTTTGCCACCATACACGAAGACGTAGTGATAGGTGAAGGTACTTGGATAGGCTCTAATACAACGGTTATGAATGGAGCAAGAATAGGAAAAAATTGTAGAATTTTTCCAGGAGCCGTTATCGCTGCTATTCCTCAAGACCTTAAATTTAAAGGAGAGCATAGTACCGTAGAAATAGGAGATAACACTACCATCAGAGAGTGTGCCACGCTCAATAGGGGCACTTCGCATAGTGGAAAAACAGTCATAGGAAGTAACACGCTTATTATGGCTTATGTACATATCGCTCACGATTGTGTGGTAGGCAATAACTGTATTTTAGTAAATGCCGTACAAATGGCGGGGCATATTATTATGGAGGATTATGCCATCGTGGGTGGAGCTAGTGCTATACATCAATTCACACGTATAGGCTCACACGCTATGGTGGCGGGTGGTTCTTTGTTGCGTAAAGATATTCCACCCTTCGTGAAAGCTGGTAGAGAGCCTGTGAGCTATGCAGGGGTAAATTCGCTGGGATTGCGTAGGAGAGGATTTAGCAATGAGCAAATTATCCTCATTCAAAATATTTATAGAGTGGTTTTCCAACAAGGATATAATACTACTGATGCTGTAAAAAAAGTGAAAGAAGAGTTTGGAAATAGCGAAGAGAGGGAGATAATACTTGGCTTTATAGAAAGCTCTGAAAGAGGCATTATTAGAGGAAGCAATAATGATAAATACACCTTTGAATTATAATTCATAAAAATTATGAAAAAAGTATTTTGGGGATTTATGCTGCTTTTTACAGCACATCAGGCTTTGGCTCAGTTACAAGGCGATAGTTGGACGAATGCCCAAAAAAATAAGGAGGCTACTATTATTATCACTTACTTTGAAACACCTCGTTTCGTAGCCAAAAATAATGATGCTAAATTGGAGGGAATTTGTATTGATATTTTTAGGGAATTCGTGAAATATGTAGATAGAACCAAAGGCATCAAGATAAGAGTAAATATCCAGAAACCCGTTCGCGATTTTTCTTTGTTTTTACAAAATATAAAAACTGCCAAGGGAGGGGTTTTTGCTTTAGGACCTTTCACTATCACGGAAGAACGTAAAAAAGAAATGACTTTTACGCCTCCTTATATAAAAAATAAATCATTATTGCTTACACATAAATCAGTAAATGACCTCAACACGCTTGGTAGCATACGAAGTACTTTCAGAGGAATGAAAGCCTACGCCCTACCTAACTCCACTCAAGAAATAGAAATTCAAGAAATAAAAGAAACTTATTATCCCGATTTAGAAATAGAATACGTAAAAAATGCTGATGATTTGATAGATAAGGTCTTGAACAACCCTAAATCTTTTACTAAAAACGACTTTTTATATTTTGCTGATGCTTTGCAAAATGGAAAACCTATCAAAAGGCACTTGGCAGGAGAAATAGTAACTAATCCTTACGGTTTTATTATGCCCAAAGGGAGTGATTGGGCAATTATATGGAATGAATTTTTGAATGAAAGTACGGGCTTTACAAACACCCCAGAATACAGAAAAATTTTAGAAAAACACTTAGGTTTCACAGCTACACAAGCTTTGCTCAAATAGAGGCTCTAACCGAACTTAGGCTATTGGAAGGAGGAATTTTGGTAATCACCTTGTCGTATTTTTCTGAGGATATATGAACCCAGCCAACTCTTAGAGCACAAATAAATATTAGACTAATAATAAATATTCTCAAGAAAAATAAATTTTGGCTTTGGATAGTATGTAAGCGTTTCATAGAGGTAAATTTTTAATAGAATCAAACAACTCCTTTTGGTAAAGTACCATTTCTATGCCAATCCCTAAAAAGCCTTTTTATTGCGTTAAGAGCTGTTTTGTTTTTTCTATTTTGAAATAATTGTCCGAAAGCGTACACTTTTTGTTCGCTTTTACCTCAGACTAAAATCCATTTTCTTTTTGAACAAAGCTCCTTATTTTTTTGTTAAGCAAATAAAAACGAAGATGGAAAAAAACGCACCTAAAAGATATGTCAATGTATACACAGAGGCTAATCCTAACCCAAGTTCTCTGAAGTTTGTAGTGAATTATATGCTTAGCCCAGAGGGCACAAGTTTTGATTTTCCAGATAGGTCATCAGCAGAAAAATCTCCTTTAGCCCAATCCCTATTTGAAAACTTTGAGGCTGTTGAAAGAGTCTTTGTAATGAATAATTTTATTACGGTAACGAAGAAATCAGCTTTTGAATGGGACGATATAGCTCGTAATATTAAGCTCTTTATACAAGAATATTTAGAATATGATAAACCTATATTTAGTAGAGAGTTGCTTCAAGAAGATAACAATCTGAGTATTCATAATGATGATAGTGAGGTTGTAAAAAAAATTAAAGGGGTATTAGAGGAGTACATCCGTCCTGCTGTGGAGAGTGACGGTGGAGCTATTAGCTTTCGGAAATTTGAAGATAATACAGGGAAAGTGATAGTGAGTTTGCAAGGTGCTTGCAGCGGCTGCCCATCATCTATGGTTACTTTAAAAGCGGGTATAGAGAATCTGCTCAAGAGAATGATACCTGAAGTGCAAGAAGTAGTAGCTGAGAGTCTTTAGGTTGTACTACTAAAAAGTTACTGAGGTATCGTTTGTTTACAAAAAATACGTAAAAGTTCTTCTACAGAAAATATAAACTCTTATTTTTGCAAAAAATAAGATAATGAAAGTCATTTTCCTTTTGGGTGCTATGCCCCATTACCTTCTTGCATTACTTAATATCCTTTCCAAAGTACCAAATTTACAAATAGTTGTGGTTTTGCCTGATAAAAAAAGTAAGTCTGTAGGCGAAGGAGTCTATGAATCTTATGAAAATATATTTTTTAAAATGGTAAAACTAAGGGAAGTAAGTACGTTTTTGTTTAAAAAGCCTTATTTTTCTGGGCTTTATAGTGTTATTGAGCAAGAAAAACCTGATGTACTAATGTTAGGTTGGCCTTACATCTTAGGGTATTTGTTGGATTGGCGTTTAAGATTATTGATGAAAAAACGAAAAATAAAGCTTATTTATCGTAGCATTCCCTACCAGTTACCTTTCTATAACGAAGCCATGAAATACTACACTTATAAGGGCTTCTTTGATGAAAATATGAATCATATAAAAGCTGACACTTTACTAAAAAAACTTAAATATAAATTTCTAATATTTCTAAATAAATACTATTTTAATTTAGTTGATTTACACCTTAACTATGCAACAACAGCATACAAAATATTAGAAAGTTACGGTGTAGCTAAAGAAAAAATAGTAGTAAGCTATAATTCGGGAGATACTGACGAATTGCTTAGAGCCAAAGATATAATAAAGAATATACCTGAAAAACTTGAGTATTCACCTTATAGAGTTATTCATGTAGGTCGTCTTATTAAATGGAAAAAAGTAGATATGCTTATTCGTGTAATAGCAGACCTCTCTAAAGTCTATCCAGATATAGAACTTATAGTGATTGGTAGCGGTCCTGAAGAGCGAAAACTAAAAGAATTAACATTGGAGTTGGGTTTAGAAAAAAAAGTTAATTTTGTTGGAGCTATTCACAACGCAGAAAAACTTGGAATTTATTTACAAGCATCAGCTGTTTATGTGTTGGCTGGTGTTGGCGGATTATCCATTAACGATGCCATGATTTTCGGAAAACCTGTAATTTGCTCTGAGGCGGACGGTACAGAAAAAGATTTGGTATTAGACGGAAAAACTGGCTTTATATTTGAAAATAATAATAGAGAAGATTTATCAAAAAAGATAGCTTATTGTTTTGATAATCAAAAATATACAATAGAAATGGGAAAAAATGCAGAGAGCCTTATCATGAACAAGATAAATATACACACAGTGGCTTCTAAATTTGTGGAGGCTTTCAATAAAGTTACAGCTTATAAATATAATTTAAAATATGACAAATTTTATACATGTAGTAGGGGCAAGACCTAATTTTATGAAGTTAGCTCCTTTGTATAATAAAATTGCCGTTTCCTCTTATACACAAAAAATTATACATACAGGGCAGCATTACGATGCTCAAATGTCTGATATTTTTTTTGAACAGCTAAAAATACCACAGCCAGACTATCATTTAGGTATAGGTTCTGCCACACAAACAGAGCAAACAGCGAAAGCAATGATAGCCATAGAGCAGGTTCTCTTGAATGATAAACCTCAAGCGGTTATTGTGTATGGAGATGTAAATTCTACTTTAGCGGCTTCTTTAGTTTGTAGTAAGCTACTAATACCTATTGTGCACGTAGAAGCTGGCTTACGATCAGGTGATAGAACGATGCCAGAAGAAATTAATAGGATAATTACAGATAGGATTTCTACCCTTTTACTTACGCCTTCAGAAGATGCCAATAAAAATCTCATAGATGAGGGGATACCTGCCAATCAAATATATTTTGTTGGCAATATAATGATTGATACACTCGTGGAAAGCCTTAAAATCATCAATAATCACTTGATTTTTACAGAAAAAGCACAAAAAGTAATTAATAGTATCAATGGAGAATCTTATATCTTATCTACGGTTCATCGCCCTTCTAATGTTGATAACTCTCAAGCTCTCAAAAAATTATTTAGCGTGTTTTTTGAGATAGCCAGTGACAAACATATTATTTTACCATTACACCCAAGAACTAAGAAACAGTTGGAAGATTTACATATTTTACAAGATGTTCCTGAAAAATTTCATATAATACAACCAATGGGTTATTTTGATTTTATTCATCTTCAAAAAAATGCTTTCTGTGTGCTTACGGATTCTGGTGGTATACAAGAAGAAACTTCATATTTGAATGTTCCTTGTTTGACACTTAGAGCAAATACGGAGCGTCCAATTACCATAGAGCTCGGCTCAAATGAGCTTATAGGGAACGACTACAATTTGCTATTTGAAAAAATGAAAGAAATAGCTAGTGGTGATTATAAGAAAGCACAAACTATTCCTTTCTGGGATGGCAAAACGTCCGATAGAATTGTTTCGGTACTACAGTCTTATTTTGGATAAAAACTATATAGGACTAAACCTATATAAAGCTTTCTTTTATTTCATCTTTTTCTTTTTCCAATCTTCTATACTTTTTTCATTGAGCTTTATAAAAGTTTCATTTTTAGCTTCTTGAGATAGTTTTAAAGATTTTTGTGCCATACTGATAGCCTCTTTGAACATATTATTGGCAGCATAAGCCCTTGCTAAGGTATGGAGATTCCAGAATTTCTCCTGCATTTCTACTGATTTTTTTGCCCAATCTAAAGCTTTAAGAGGCTCTTTATTGGCATCTAAAAGATAGGTTGCTGAAGTATTATAGAGTTTGTAAATATTATCAGCTTCCGCTACTGCTCTTTTGATGTTAGCAATGGCTTTTGTATCTGTATCTACCTCTATTTTGAGGCTTAGTTTCATTCTATCCCAGAGCATAATTAGCTCAGCACCATCAATTCTGATATTATCAAAGGCAAACAATAAAGTTTCCACAAACATTGTAGAATTAGCATCAGCTTGTACTTGAAATCTCAGAAAATCCTCACTTTGTTTGTAGCCCTCTGTCCCCCAAAGATTTATATTTTTATTCAAAATAACTGTCCATTCTTTTTCATCAGGAATAAAATACAAAGAATAAGAGCCTTCAGGCACTTTATTGCCGTTAAGCAAAACATCATCAGAAAAAAATATAATGGTAGCGGCATTTGCTCCTGCTCGCCAGAGAGCTTTGTAAGGTACTAATTCGCCCCAAATTTTACGCCCTCGAACGCTTGGACGAGAATAACGGACACTCACATCAGTGAGCCCCACACGTTGCTCGGTTTTAGATACAGGGCTTGCCTGAGGTAAATCCTGGCAGAAAGCAAGCAAAGGAAATAAAAAAGCTAAAAGAAGACCGATTTTTTTCATATTTATCTGTGATTTAAGTGAAACGATTTTACTATTTTAGGCAGGTAACATTATTCTAAATTTTGTGCCTTTATCTAATTCAGAAGACTTTACAAATATTTTTCCTTGATGGTATTGTTCTATGATTCGTTTGGCAAGGGTAAGCCCTAAGCCCCAGCCTCTTTTTTTGGTTGTAAAACCTGCATTAAATACCTTTTTTATATTTTTGACAGAAATACCTTTTCCTGTATCACTGATATCAATGATAATAGCACTCTCTTTGCTCAGAAAACGCATTTCTATAGTGATTTTCCCGACACCGCTCATTGCGTCTACGGCATTTTTTACCAAGTTTTCTATTACCCATTCGAATAAGTATTTATTTATATTAGCTTTCGTTTGGGGAGCTAAGAAACTAAGAACTTCTATGCTTACTTTAGAGGAAAGTCTCGGACGCAAATAAACAATAATTTCTTGTACAGCACCCAAAATATCTTCAGGAGATAAAGCGGATTTAGAGCCGATGTTAGAAAAACGAGCGGCTATCATTTCTAAGCGTTTTACATCTTTTTCTATTTCTTCCAATACTTCTTCATTCCATTTTTTTTCAGTTTTGAAGTATTCCATCCAAGCCATCAACGAAGAAATAGGCGTACCAAGTTGATGGGCTGTTTCTTTGGCAAGCCCCACCCAAATTCTGTTTTGCTCGGCTTTGCGTGAATAACTAAAAGCGATGTAAGTGAGCAAACCAAAAATGGAAATGACTACCAACTGAACGTAAGGATAGTACTTGAGTTGGTAAATAAGGTCTGAACTTCTATAATACAATAAGTTGTAGCGGTTTTTAGCAAAATTCATTTTGATAGGAGGAAATTCTTCTTTCATTTTGAGCAATTCATTTTCCAATCTCATCTGGCGTTTGCCTTCATCAAGATTTTCCAAACCCTTTATATTTTTACTTAAAGCGATATTTTCATTTTCATCGGTTACTATTACAGGAATAGAGTTGTTGGCAGCTACAATTTCTTTGAAAATAAAAGTAATAGGTTGGTCATTTTCAGGGTCTAAAGTGTACCTCAGTGCTTGCCCAAAAAGATTTATCTGTTCTTTTTCTCTTGTAATAAGCTGATTTACAAGCCTGTTTGTATAATACAGAGAGGCTACACCAATTAGCAGAGCTATTACGAGTACTAATATTTTAAATTCAAATTTATTTTGGTATAAATTCATTTCCGCAATAAAAAACTAATTTAGTAAATATTTGTATAGTCAAAACTCTGCACGGTTGAATCTAAAAGTCTTCCATTTTCGCATTTAAGAACTCTAGAAGGATACTTTTGCAAAAAGTTATGGTTATGGGTAGCCATCAACACGGCTGTTCCGCTTCTATTGATTTGAATAAAAAGCTCCATAATTTCATCAGCTACTTGGGGGTCTAAATTTCCTGTAGGTTCATCAGCAAACAAAATGGCAGGTTCGTTAAGCAAGGCTCTCGCAATGACAACTCTTTGTTGCTCTCCGCCAGAAAGTTGGTGAGGCATTTTCGTGGCTACCGCTCCAAGTCCTACTTTGAGCAATACTTCTGAAAGTCTTTTTTTTATTTTAGCACTATCATTCCAGCCAGTTGCTTTCATTACAAAAATAAGATTTTCGGCAATGGTTCTGTCCATCAATAACTGAAAATCTTGGAAAACAATGCCAATTTTCCTTCTGAGAAAAGGGATTTCCTTTTTACGAATTCGGAAAATCTGGAAGCCCGCCACTTTTATATCGCCGCTGCTTATAGGTAAATCTGCGTAGAGCGTTTTCAGTAAAGAGCTTTTGCCACTCCCCGTTCTCCCAATAAGGTACACAAACTCACTCTTAGCGATTTCAAAGTAAATATCACTTAGTACAAGGTGCTGTTTTTGATAGATATTGGTATCTTTTATGGAAACAACAGGCTCTGTGGAGAAACTCATAAGTCTAATCGTTGTAATTTTCCGAAAGGTAAGTTTTCTATAAGATTTTTCAAAGCATCTTCTTTGCCTTCTAAGTTATATTTTTCTAAACTTTTGAAAGGTCTATCTGCTCTGAAGTAAGCAACCAATACAAAGTTTTCATCTCTTAGTTGGATATAATCAGGAATTTTAGCTTTTCCTTTTACTTTAATAATGTACATGGGCTTAGATGTTTGGATATAAACGCAGAAACATTTTAGAAGGTTTTACCAAAAGAGCTATATTTTGGTAATATATGCTAATCCCTACAAAAAACTAAAAAAAGCTTCTTGTAGGGATTATTTTCAGGTGAGTAGGATTTTTTAAGCTAAACCAAATTCTTTTTTGATAGCTTCTACGTAATCTAATTTTTCCCAAGTAAAAAACTCTACTTCTTTTTTCGCTTTTTTACGTACTTCCTCTTTGCTGGCAGCATCTTCTTTCACTTCTACATACATCACTTCTACTTCAGCTTTGTAAGCTTCTCTTCCTACGTGTCCGTAGGCAGCCGTAGGAGAAAAGATAGGGTTTTTCAAGCCCAAACGCTCAACAATCGCTTTAGGACGCATATCAAAAAGGGAACTGATTTTCTCTGCAATTTCAGCATCAGTCATATTTACTTTGGCTGTATTGTAGGTATTTACATTCAAAGAAACAGGCTTAGAAACCCCGATAGCATAAGCTACTTGTACTAAGGCTTCATCAGCAAGCCCAGAGGCAACAATATTTTTGGCAATATGGCGAGCGGCATAGGCAGCACTTCTATCTACTTTTGAAGAGTCTTTGCCAGAAAAAGCTCCACCGCCGTGAGCACCTTTACCACCATAGGTATCTACAATAATTTTACGTCCTGTAAGTCCCGTATCACCGTGAGGACCGCCAATCACAAATTTACCTGTTGGGTTGATATGATACACCGTATTTTCATCTAAAAGATGAGCGGGGATTACCTTGCTTACGACATATTTTTTTACGTCCTCACTGATTTTTGCAAGCATTTCTGCTTCAGCAGCGAAGTCATCGTGTTGAGTAGACACTACAACCGTATGCACACGTTTGGCTTTGCCTGTTTCATCATACTCTATAGTAATTTGGGATTTTGCATCTGGACGTAAGTAAGGCATCAAATTAGGCTCTTCTTTACGAATACGGGCTAATTCTTTTACAATACGGTGCGAAAAAGCTAAAGCCATAGGCATCAGCTCGGGGGTTTCGTTGCTGGCATAGCCAAACATCATTCCTTGGTCGCCTGCTCCTTGTTCTTTATCAACGCCTTTTCCTTCGTCTACACCTTGTGCAATATCAGGTGATTGGGCGTGGAGAGCTACCATTATACCACAAGATTTTGCTTCAAATTGGTACTCGGCTTTAGTATACCCTATACGCTCGATAGTTTGACGAACAACTTCTTGAATATCCACGTAAGCTTGTGTGGTTACCTCGCCTGCGATGACGGCTAAACCTGTGGTTACTAAGGTTTCGCAGGCTACTCTGGAGTGAGGGTCTTGGGAGAGCATTGCATCTAAGATTGCATCAGAGATTTGGTCTGCTACTTTATCGGGGTGTCCTTCGGATACAGACTCGGAGGTGAATAAATACGCCATTGATTTTTAATTTTTTTAGATAAATAATCGGCTACAAATTTAAGTAAAGTTTCTAATCTTTACATTTTTTGTTAGTTTTTTTGTTGGAGGGAGTTTTTAGGAATTTTATCGTGTCGGTAGGAGATGCATAGTAAAAAAAGAGGCTAAAGCCTCTTTTTACCTTCAGAGTGTATCTTCTTTTTTCATTTATTTCTTTAAAAAGTAGTACCGAAGCCCAATTTGAGGGGCGGGCATCACAGTGCTACCAATAATGGTAAAACCACTTGTAGTGCTTTTAAATTCGCTTGCTGGGTAAATATATATAGTTTTATTGTATTGATAGGAAATCAAGTTAAAATTGGCTTCTAAGGCAATTTTTTTAGTTGGAAAAAACATTAATCCAATAGATATTTTAGTGTTTTGTTCTCTGTATCTTATTCTTTGTGTGAGGTATTCTTCAAGGCTATTACCCAGCAAAAAACTTCCCTTTAAGGTGCTTGTAAAGCCTATTTTTTTGTTGAATGGGTAATAATAATGTATGAAAATGCTCGCTCCCTGCCAAGCATATCTGAGGTTAACAGCTTCAGGAATAACCATAAGAGTGTCGTAATAGCTACGCCGCTGATAACGATATTCATAACCAGCACCCACAGACCATCTATCTGTAATACCAGATACAATATTAGGAGAAATGGAAAGCTCACTAATCCGATTTGGAAGATTATTTTCGTTGTATTTAGACAAAGTATAGCCAATACCACCTCCAATGCTAAACGTTTTGCTGTATTGAGCAAATGAAATCTCACTCATTATAGAATACAACACAATTAAAAAAATAATATTTTTCATAAATTATTTTTTTAATAAGTAATAACGAAAGCCAATTTGCCCTAAAGGAAGGGAAGAGTTTCCGATAAGACTAAACCCTTCTTTAATGTCTTTATCGTTTGCATTAGATTTTTGGACGTAATAACTGTAGTTTAATAGGTTTACGTTTAGCTCCACCCCTAAACGCCGAGTAAGAAAAAAGACAATACCAGGCATTAGGCTTACATTTCTATTACGATAAGTGTTGGTTTGGGTTTTGGTATTTGTTTCATCAAAACTTGCTCCAAACAAAAAATTCCCCTGTAAGGTGGCTATTAGCCCAAACTTTGGCTCAAAAAACCAATAATGACGTGCAAATATGCTAAACCCTTGTTCATAATTGGTGTAGATTTCTCTACTATTTGGGGAAGTATAGGTATAGGTTGTTTTTTGATAAGAATGCTCATAACCAGCCCCTATGGCTAAATTATTATTCAGAAAAAAACCTATGTTAGGTGAGGCTGTAAAAGTGCTAACTCGCTCGGCACTAAAATCATCTACATCTTTATTATCATTATAGCCAATACCTCCACCCAGAAAAAACGTGTTTGTGTACTGAGCTAATGCCATCTGACTGATAGCGAGAAAAATAAATATCAATATTTTCATAATAATAAATTTAGTGAATGACAAATGTTTTATAATTTATTTTATTATTACCCCGAATGCTGACAAAGTATATACCTTTTTTTGTAAGTTGAAAAATATCGTTAAATTCTTTTACATTTTGATATTTTTTTTCAAAAACAATGTTGCCAAATTGATTTGAGATTGTTAAAACAAAGTCTTGATTTTCTTTAGCAGCCCAATCTACAGCAAAACTGCCTGTTGAAGGGTTTGGTGAAACTGAGAACTTTTCAGCAAGCTGACTGTTTTCTTGTTCAAAAGGAAAATGTTTGGCAGTATTCACCGTATCAGCATTAGCTACATAGTCGGTATTTAATACAGATAGTCTATCATTACAACCGTCACCAAGTTTTACAATGTAACCTTTGTAGATTTTTGGATTACTTCCATAATAGGTGCAATTATATAAGTTTAAGTGGTAGTAATATGTTCCATTAGGATAGCCTATACCTTCCCAAAATATATCACCACCCTTCAAACTTGGAGTTCTTTCACCTGATACTTTATATATTGATTGTCCCCATCTATTCCAAATTTCAAGTTCGTAGCTAGTCGCATTGATATAATCTCTTCCTTTATTTTTATCTCGTATTTCCCATATGTCGTTAAATCCATCACAATTTGCTGTAAAACCGTTAGGTATATAGACAGAAGGTTCTCCAATCGCTTGAAAAGGTTTAGAACAAATAGAACGATAAATATAAGCTTCAAAATCAGCTCCATCCTCAGTTTTAAAACCGGGATTTAATGTAATCTCCTTGCCCGCAATAAATCTCATTGGTTGATTTTGATAGATAAATGTATTTGAACTTTGAATATATCGGCTCGCTATTGAATATGAAGGCATTGAATAACTGTCAATATTGTTATAAAAAATATCAACATTGGATGTCACGTATTCACATTCGATAGTTATAACAAAATCGTCTATATTTATCCACTTTTGTTTTTCTTTTTCCGAGTTATCAGAAAAAGGATGTATTAGCAAATAACTATACGTTAAGGGAGAATTATTAAAGTAAAAAAACTCATAATACCTCCAAGTATTTCCTGATGAGCCATTAATAGGTAATTCCTTAATTGCCTCATAGTTGTCAGAGATATATTTTATAGTATTATTACTGGATGGTAAAACGTTGTTTCCCACCCTAAAAAATAACGATCCCGAAGAACTGCCTTGATGTCTATACATAAATGAGATTTTGTATATTTTATAGGGCAATATATCGGTTTGATAACTAACAGCTTCAGCCTGATAAACATCAGTATCACGAATTTTTAAAGACCACATTGCAAGATATTGCGAGTCTTCAACCCCACCCCTTGGTCTTATCTCTGGGCTAAGAGATACCGTTTGCCATTTTTCTGGGCAGCCATTAGTCATAGGATTTGTAGAACAGTTTGTATCGTCAAATTTGACAGTGTTCCTAATCTCGAAGACAACACTCCCAGCGTCGCAATTCTGCCCAAAGGTTACTTCTATTAATGTGATATTGAGCAAGATTATAATAAATATCTTCATTTCACACCCCCTATCTTTTTATTTAGTTCTGTTATTTTGCTCTCAAGGGCTTTTATCCTTTTCTCTTGGTTTATTATATATAAAGTAAGTTCCTCTATTTTAAGCATTTGGGTAGCCTGCATATCACCTAAACTTAAACCATTCATTAATATATCTTTTTCTGAAGGGACATCAGGTAAATGTTTATTTATCTTTACATAATTCTCTACCTCTGAAAGTTTTCTTAGATTGTAGTTGTCTTCAAATACTTTATCATTCCAATAATCTATTTTAACGGTGGCTTTCGAAGTAAAAAACTCAGCAACTCTTAGACCTCCATTATCTAAACGCATAAGGTCTAAAGGGTTGTCGTTATCACCTAAATTTTGCCAAATAAAAGTTCCACTATATTTTTTATTGTTTCTAAGTATAATTCTATTTTCCTCTCCTTCTTGGTTGCTTAAATTTTCAAAAAATATTTCAAAAGCATTGTAGTTTCCGGAAACAGCAGGATTAGACATTTTAAAATGGTTGCCTATACCCACATTTTTTCTTACAAAAAGATCGTTAGAAATTTTTACATTTCCTCCGAGTGGGTTAAAGGTAATGTCGCCACCATAAAAGGTGCCTGATCTTCCCTTAGCACCAATCTGTAAAGCAGAATTTTGGGCATCGAAAAGTATGATGGGTGAGGGCAGGATAGGGTCATTATATGATATATAGCTTCCGTTTGGGAGCTCCACTGGAGTATTTTGTCCTTTTGATTTATTTATACCTAAAATAAATATCACTAAAAGCTTGCAAAAAAACGAGAACTTTCGCCTAAGAATTTGTGAATTTGTGAATTTGTGAATTTGTGAATTTGTGAATTTGTGAATTTGTTCATAATACATAAATTTATGGATAAAAAACTTGCTGCAAATTTAGTACAAAATAGGCAAATACCAAATATATTTTTTTACAAAAATATATTTGGTAAATAAGTATCTTTTTAGTTTTATTTTTGTAAGTAGTTTTTTAATTAGTCGTAAAAAAGAGGCTTTAGCCTCTTTTTTTACATTTTTGGGTTGCGTTTTTTTTCATTCTTTTGCAGCCAAGCCCCAATGGCAAAGGCGGCAGTAAAGAGAGCTATAAAAAACACGTAAGCCATTCCTTCGGTCATTTTCATTTCTATCATAGAAGTACAAATTAGGTTTCTTTTGGCAAGCAATAACGTTGTTTTTTGTGTATTTTCAAAGAGAAAAAATAATTATTTGATACGATTTTGTTTGTAGGCTTCATAGGCTTGCATCAGAGCTTCAAAGAGCATATTCCCTACGAGATTTGCTCCCTCTATCTTAAAATGCGTATAGTCTTTGCCTGCTAAGTTTTCCTTTACCCAAACCGCCATTGAGTTTTGCCCGCCCATCGCTGCATACAAATCCCAAAAAGCACAGCCAGCCCTAAAAGCAGCCCTACGCTGAGCATCACGAAGAAGAGGCAAATTAGGGTAGGAGTTATACTCGTCAAGGTTTTTGTAGGCTCTGTCTGATGTCCCTACCACCAATATAGAGGCTTCTGGGGCAGCTTTTTTGAGTAAAAGGAGTTGCTTATAGAATAAATTTTCATAAAAATTAAAATTAGCACCTCGTAAATCAACATTTACCCCAAATTGAAGAATAATCAGCTTGGTATTGAGTTGTTTGTATTGCTCTTTGAGGTGCATAAAATTTATTTTCTCAAATTCTAAGCCTGCACTTCCACGCAAAGGAGCGTTATCTACTGCTATTCCTGATGGGCAGTCTAAGGCTATGCCATACAAATCAAAATTTGGGGAAACGGAAAAGTTTAAGGTCAATTTTTCAAAAGGGCTTTGCAAAGGAATAGATAATATTTGAAAATTTTGTTGTGCAGTTAAATCATATTTTTCTTCGTTTTTGCCATCATTGATGTTTAATGTTGCTTTATTAGTAGAATTTTTGTACAAAATTTTGATATTTTCTAAAGTTTTCTCTGTCTGGTTGGCTTTTTTTGAGGGTCTAAAACTTACAAAAGCACTCGTATCAGTTATTTGAAAGTATTTGCCTAATATACCAAAATAGCTGTGTGGTGGACGTTTTTTTTGCAAGCTTAATATAGTGTAAATCTGCCATTTATCGTCATTTTCCTGCAATAAAGTTAGTTTTTCGTTATGTAGATTGTGGGCGGGATTGATGCCTGTTCCGCAGCCGCCAAAAATGCTTTGTAGCTGTCGGCGTAGTTGTGAGCTTATTCTATCCCCCTCCAGTTGCGAGTCGCCGTAATGGATAATTCTGATAAGTTCTTTTTTATTTTGATTTTCAAGATTTTGCAAAGAGCTAAAAAAAACTTCCAAAGCCTGCATTTGCTTACCTGAGAATTGTATTTGGGTGCTTTGGTTTTCTGTCAGGCTATCATTATTATGCGAATTTTTCTGGATAACCTGTTTTTGCTGTGTGATTTTATTCTTTTTGGGGGCAGTTTTTTCTTGCGTAGAGTAAGTATAAGTTTCGTATTTTTTTCTTAGATGGCTTATATTAGGCTTTTCTTGATTTTTTTTTGTCAAAAGCAACTGCCAAACGGGCAAACGAAGAGCTAAAGAAGAATCCTTGCTAATATACCAATAGCCATTCTCATCTACCCAATTTCTATGTTGAAGGTAGGCGATAAAGAGCAAGCTCATTCCTAAAAAGATAAGAATAAAGCTAAAAAAAGACCATATACGCCAAGGAGATATTTTTTCTGATAGGCTCATTTTTTCTGCTTTCCCAAGTACACCTTAATAAGCCCTTTCCAACTTACCTGCCAAAAAGTTCTCTAAGGCTTTGTTTACGACTCTATAACCGCCCAACGTAGGATAATTACCTGTAAAATACCAATCGCCTGTATGTTCTGTGCAAGCCTTATGTAAGTTGTCTACACTTTGATAAATAACAGCAACTTCTGCCTTAATTCCTTCTCTACGAAGCATTTGAGCTATTTTATCAGAAATTTCTTCATCAGAGAAAGGCTCATAAATCATTTTTACCCAATTTGTATCTTCGGTGTTATTTTCTTTTATTTTTTCCTTTATTTCCTCCAATAAGTAACCTTTATTTTGTTCTTCCAAAAGCTCCAGAGCAGCACGAAAAGCAATGAAATCTTTAATCCTTGACATATCTATGCCATAGCAATCAGGATAACGAATTTGGGGGGCTGAAGAAACCACTACAATTTTCTTCGGTGCTAACTTATCAAGCATTTTCAAAATACTTTTTTCTAAAGTTGTACCTCTCACAATAGAGTCATCAGTAATGACCAAAGTATCTATGTTTTTACGAATCAAGCCCTGTGTGGTATCATAAACACTGTTTACCATTTCGTTGCGATGGCTATCATCAGTAATAAAAGTACGAAGTTTAGCATCTTTTACCACTAATTTTTCTACCCTTATTTTGTTCTCTGAAAGATTTTCTAGGCTTTGCCAATCTTGTTTTTGAATAAAAAGTTTTCTTTTTTCTGCCAGATAGCTTTCCAAACCTTGTAATAAGCCTAAAAAAGCCGTTTCGGCGGTGTTGGGTACATAAGAAAAAACGGTATTTTCTAAGTCGTACTTGATGGTTTCCAATACTTTTTCGGCGAGTAAAAAGCCTAATTTTTTACGTTCTGTATAAATTTTCGGGTCTGTCCCACGCGAGAAATAAATACGCTCAAAACTGCAAGCTGCTAGTGGCGTAGGCTCTGCAAAGGATTTTATTTCATAATCACCATTTTTATGAACAATGAGAGCCTTCGCAGGTGGAATTTCTTGTATGGTATCGTACTCGGCATCAAAAGCTAATTTAATCGCCGTTCTTTCGGAAGCGGCTACAACAAATTCATCGTTTGCCCAAAAATAAGCAGGGCGAATGCCTGCAGGGTCGCGAGCCACAAAAGCACTTCCAAAACCAGTGATACCTGCAATCGCATATCCGCCGTCAAAATCTTTACAAGCTCTTTTGAGTACTCTTTGAAGGTCAATTTGCTCCTCTATAATAGGCGACATAGCTTGCTTACTAAACTCTCCCTTAAAATTATCATAAATTCTTTGGTTCTCCTCATCAAGAAAATGCCCAATTTTTTCCAAAACGGTTACGGTATCAATTTTCTCTTTGGGGTGTTGCCCAAGTTGTAGAAGTTTATCAAAAAGTTCATCGTTATTGGTCATATTGAAATTGCCTGCCAAAACTAAATTTCTGCTTCGCCAATTATTTTGTCTGAGAAAGGGGTGGCAATTTTCTACGGTATTTAAGCCGTGAGTGCCATACCGCAAATGCCCGAGAAGCACTTCGCCCGTAAAGGCTACATTGCTTTTGAGCCATTCGGCATTGTTTTTCTCTTTTTTATTATTTTTGGTTGATTTTTGAATACGTTTACTTATCTTCTTAAAAATTTTTTGCGTGGCTCTTTGCGAGGTAGAGCGATAGCGGCTGATATATCTTACACCTGGCTCTACATCAAGTTTGATGGTAGCCACACCCGCACCATCTTGCCCTCTATTACTTTGCTTTTCCATCATAATATAGAGTTTTTGGAGGGGATACAAGGCTGAGCCATACTTATCCAGATAATATTGGTAAGGTTTTCGAAGGCGAATAAAGGCGATACCACACATATAATTTTAGCGTTTTATATAGCAAACAAAATTAGGCAATAATTGATTTGATAGGCGTTAATTTTTGAATTTTATATCCTTAATTCTGAGTTGAATGTTTGTTTTATCTCGGAAGGTATTTTCTTCTAAGTGATAACAAATATCAAAACTCTCTCCATTATCTATTCTTTCAGCAAATTGAGCCATACCAAAGGCAATCGCCTCAAACTCTGCCGAATCTTCTTGTTTTACAACAAATTTAAGGTGTAACTGCGGATTGTCCTTGCCTACAAGTTTGGTTTGCCCTTTTACAGCTACTACATTTTTGGAAACGAAAGTAGGTTGCATATTACCCGGACCGAAAGGAGCTATTTGGTTGAGAATACGCATAAACCTATCTGTTGCACTTCTCAGGGGCAAAATCATATCAACGTCTATACGAGGAGAGAGTTGTTCGGGGCTAATTCTTGCGGCTACTTCTTGTTCAAAGCGTTGTTGGAAAAGTTTAATATTCTCCAATTTCAGACTAAGCCCAGCAGCGTGTTTGTGCCCACCAAATTGTTCTAACAAATCTCCGCAAGCCTCAATAGCCTCATATACGTCAAAATCGGGTACAGAGCGAGCCGAACCAGCCGCCTTTCCGTTGGACTCTGTGAGGATAATTGTGGGGCGATGGTAATGCTCTATACAACGAGAGGCTACGATGCCAATTACGCCTTTATGCCACGTATTTTTGAAAAGAACCGTACTTTTACTATGCTCCAAATGATTTTGAACAATCATTTCTAAGGCTTCTTTGGTAATATTTTGGTCAAACTCTTTGCGGTCTTTGTTATTTTCTTGAATTTGCTCCACAAATCTATCGGCTTCCTCCTTATTTTTGCTGATAAGTAGTTTAACGGCATTGGAAGCGTGTTCTATTCTGCCTGCCGCATTGATGCGAGGTCCTATACCAAATACTACATTAGTGATAGTGAGGTCTTTATCTTCAGAGAAACCCGCTGCTTCAATAAGTTTGGCTAAGCCTAAAATAGGCTTGGTGTTGAGTTTATCCAAACCAAAAAATGCTAAAATACGATTTTCGCCAGTAATTGGTACAATATCACAAGCAATACTTACCACAACCAAATCAAGGAATTGATACAGCTCGCCAATAGGAATATTTCTTTTCAGGCTAATTCCTTGCATTAGTTTGAAGCCAACTCCACAGCCTGAAAGTTCTTTGTAAGGGTAAGCACAATCAAGACGTTTGGGGTCTAAAACGGCTACTGCCTTCGGAATTTCTTTGCCAGGAAGGTGGTGGTCGCAGATGATAAAGTCTACGCCTAAAGTATTGGCATATTCAACAAGCTCAACAGATTTTACCCCACAATCCAGAGCGATGATGAGTTTATAGGCATTTTCTTTGGCAAAATCTATACCTTGTTTTGAAACGCCATAACCTTCTTTGTAGCGGTCAGGGATATAATAACAAAGGTTTTTATGAAATTTTTGTAAAAACTGATAAACTAAAGCTACAGAAGTCGTACCGTCTACATCATAGTCTCCGAATACCATTATACCTTCCTGATTTTCAATGGCTTGATGCAGCCTTTCAACGGCTTTATCCATATCTTTCATCAAGAATGGGTCGTGCAGTTGCTCCAGATTTGGTCTGAAAAAAACTTTCGCCTCTTCAAAATTTGTAATTTCCCTTTGAGCAAGTAAGTAAGCCAAATTTTTATCTATAGAGAGAAATTGGGCGATAGCCTCCACCATTTCATTGGAAGGCTCAGGGCGATATATCCAGCGATTTTCAGACATTCAGAATAAATTTAATCTCAAAATATAAAAAATATAAAAATTTTATTCAACTCTAAAAATAGGGTATCTCAAATGGTGCTTTTCGTAGTGCGGTGATTGGTAATAAATGTAGTCTAACTGAGCTTTTGGATTTTTAGCAAATTCAGCCTCTTTTTGTATTTTTTCTTGTAAATTTGCCTTTATAGTAGGGTTTTCTTTGAGAATTTTTTCTGCAATTTCCTCAAATACATAAGCCGAATAATATTCTTTTTGTTGTAGTAAAATATCAAAATAATTCCAATTAAAATAACTATCAGGTGCTTGGGGCTCTAATACACTCATTATGAAGCGAATATGAGCTTGATTACCCATCACTATCCAATCGCCATCGGTTACTTCGTAGGTAGCAGCTCTTTTTTCTACCTCTGTATTTTGATGAGGATAATGCCCTTCGTAGGGCTTTTGAGAAGTTTGGTAATTTTTGATGTAATAGTAAAAACCTTTAAAAGTATCGTTTTTCTGAATTTTACTCACTTTCACACCGTTCATTTCTAATATTTTGGCAATGTGGCTGTAAAGTTTGGGAATAATGTACATTTTGGGTTTTTCAAGGCGTAATTTTTCTTGGTAAACGTTGTAAAAAGGTATTTTTTTATTGTAAGGTTTTTGTTTGTCGTAAAACAGCCTTTTACCATTAGTTACTTTACTTGAAATATAAGAGGCTTCATAACCCTTAAAATCTATCATTTCAGATTTGCTAAAGTCTATTTTCCAATCTAATACGAAGGATTTTTCTTTTTGGTCATATTCAAAGGCTTTTTTTCTGTTTTTTCGTATTTTGGCTCCGTCTTTATCCAAAATCTCCAAGATACTTTGCATCAATTTGTAGGTTGCTTCTACTCTCTTATCAAAACTTTTGAGCATATGTGTTTCAGCGACAAAGGCTAAGGTATGAAAAAGTGTAGCATAACCATTAGAAAAACGAGGAGAACTAAAATCTTGTATCAAACCGCCATCAGGTGTTTCGTCTTTTGTTTCTACATAAGGAGTGATTTCTTCATTTTTCTTTTTCATTAAGTTTTTCAAATCTGGCTGAAATTCTTTTTTGAAGTAAGCAGCTATTTCGGGGTTAAGTTCTGCCAAATTCGGAAAAATATAAGTCATAGTATATTGATAGTCAGCACCATTACTCACGTGGTTATCAATCTGAACATCAGGTTGCCAAGTTTGGAAAATTTGCACAAAAGTTTTGGCATTTTCGGTATCAAGTTTAGTAAAATCTCTGTTCAAATCATAGTTTCGGGCATTTCCTCTAAATCCATAAGAAGCAGGTCCGTTTTGGTTGGCTCTACCAACGCTATTTCTTTGCAAAACGCCGCCCACGCTATAAAAAGGAATCACCGCAATCACCGTATTTTTACAGATTTTTTTTAGCGAATTATCTGTTACAATATCTCTTAAAAGCATCATCGAGGCATCTACGCCATCAGGTTCGCCAGCATGTATCGCATTGATTACCAGAAAGATATTTCTCCCTTTTTGTTTCAAAGAGCTAGGCTCAAAATCGCCATCAGCCGAATACACAGCCAGATGCAAAGGGAAACCCGCATCGCTTGTGCCATATTGCAAAAGTTTGATTTCTTCGTATTGCTTATCTAATTGTTCATAAAAACCGATGCCTTCTTGGTAAGTAGCCGTTTGAGTGCCTTTGGAAAGCTCAAAAGGGGTTTGTAGGTTTTGGGAGAAAGCTAAAAAGCTAAAAAAGTAAAAGAGGTGAAATGCTAAAAAACGATACATTAGGAATATAAATTTTGCTAAATACTGCGTAAAATTAGCAAAATCTTTGCAATGTATTCATAAAATAATTGCAAATTTCGGAAATGGTCTTATTTTTGTTGTGTGTTTCTTAAAAAAAAATTATGAAAAAACTTTTCTTATTTGTGGTATGGGCTTTTGTGGCTGCCTATGCACCGCTACAAGCCCAGAGCTTAGATGAAGTCAAGAAAAAAATGAAGGATAAAATGATTTCGGCAGATGCTCCAGATTTTACCCTCAAAGATCTTGATGGAAATGCCGTTAGTCTTAGCGACTTGAAGGGCAAGGTGGTTGTTTTGGATTTTTGGGCTACTTGGTGTAGTCCTTGCGTGCAATCTTTTCCGGGTGTAAGAAAGACAGTGGACAAGTATAAAAAAGATGCCAATGTGGTATTTTTGTTTATTGCTACTGCCGAAGAACCCAACAATAGGGAGGAACGCCTAAAAAAGTTTTTGACCAAGAAAAAATATGATTTTAGAGTTTTGGTAGATGAAAACGACCAAACAGCTCAAAAATTCTCTGTTGATGGTATCCCGATGAAGTTTGTGATAAATCCTGCGGGTAAAGTTTGCTTTGTTTCTTCTGGCTACAATGGCTCTACTGATGGCACTGCCACAGAGCTTGAGGCAATGGTAGAATTGGCAAAAGATAGTAAATAAGTGCTGCTTGTACATTTCCGAGAGTGGAGAACTCTCGGAAATGTTTTCCAAATTACTTACAATATTCTTTGATTAGCTCATAAGCCCGCATCTCTCCTAACTCGCCCGCTTTGCTCCAATCTTCACAAGCTCCTGATTGATTACCTATTTCATATTTCAAAATCCCTCGATTGTTGTAAGCATCTACATCATTTGGGTTTAGTTCAATGGCTTTGTTGTAATCTTTCACCGCTTCTTGCTTATCACCTAAATCATTTTTCAAAGCCCCTCGGTTGTTGTAAGCCTCTGCATAGAGTTGTTTTTTTGAGTAAATATAATAAATAAAAGGTATTTACAAACATTTATCCCAAAAAAGCAAAAAAAATTAATCTTCTTCCAATATGCCATTTTGCTCATTTTCAGGTCTTTGCTTGTCGTCTTTAATGGGCGAGGGCATCGTAAGTTTGCGTATGGTAGCAATTTTTACGCGGGCATATTGGCGGCTTTCATTGTGCAACCTATCAAAAGATTTTACTACATAGATATAGTTTCTTTTTTCTTCCACAGCAAAATCATAGAAATCAGTTTGTCTTTGTATGGTTACAATCGCCGAAACGTCTCCCGTATTGATTTTCAGTTCGTTATCAAAACGAAAAACTACATAATAAGTGGGTTTTTCACCATCTTTGGCGTTTTCGGGGGCTTGCCATTTCAAAGCGATACGTTTATTAGCATAAGTAGCTTTCAGATTTTTGGGTGGAAGCGGAGGCAAAGCATCTTTCCAAGGCATTTGGGGGACAAAGGCAGGGTATTTGTAATATTTTTCTTGCAAACTATCCAAGACATTCAAAGGATTTTTGAGCAAGGGTTTTGCCGAAAAAAATATGCTACCTTTCACGTTTGTATGCTTTCTATTCAGCATAATTTGCTTGAGAAACTCTTCGGGGCTTCTCCAACCAAATTCATCATCAGTAGAACCAACCTTGAAAGCTCCTTGCCCGCCGTAGATGTGCCTTCCAAAGGTATTTTTATTCCACCACTCTATAAGTGTTTGGTAGGAAGCGTATTTGGATTGTGTCGTCCAATAAAGTTGGGGAGCGAGGTAATCAATCCAGCCTTTTTCCAGCCATTTTCGGGTATCGGCGTAGAGGTGGTCGTAAGAGGGTTGTCCTACACGCGTAGCTGAGCCGCGAGGGTCTTTGGACTGATTTCTCCAGCCGCCAGCAGGGCTTATACCAAATTTGAGGCGAGGTTTGTGCTTTTTGATGCTATCAGAAACAGCCTGAATAAATGTATCAATATTGTTTCTTCGCCAATCTTCTATATTTCTGAAATTTTCGCCAAATTTATCAAAAGTGTCATCATCATTAATGCGTTCGCCTGTGATTTGATAAGGGTAAAAGTAATCATCAAAATGCAGCCCATCAATGTCGTATTTCAAAATAATTTCCATGATGATAGTAATAATGTATTGCCTTACCTCTGGTATACCCGGATTGAAGTACAATCTATCACCATATTTAAAAAACCATTCAGGCTTGCTTTTGCTAATATGATTAGGGTGTATATTGCTGAAATTGAGGCTACTAACGGCTCTAAAAGGATTTACCCAAGCATGAAATTCCAAGTTTCTTTTTTTGGATTCTACAAGCATCCAAGCCAAAGGGTCGTAGTAAGGTTTGGGGGAAAGCCCTTGTTTGCCTTGCAGAACTTCTGACCAAGGTTCGTAGCTGCTCTCATAGATAGCATCTGCGGCAGGACGAACTTGCGTGATTACAGCATTGAAGTTGTTTTTTTGAAGTTGCTCAAGTAAAGCAATGTATTCTCTTTTTTGGTTTTCAGTACTCAAACCTTTTCTGGAAGGCCAGTCGATATTACCCACTGTACTAATCCAAACGGCTCGCATCTCTCGGCGTGGGTGCAGCGATTGTCCTTTAGCCTCAAAAAAGCCACATAAAAACATTAATAAAGTAAAGTATTTGGTAATAAGTGTCATCAAGGGTAGATAAAGGCTTTAAGATTTTACTGATTTTCTTCACTTCTGAAAGTTTTCATATAGGCTTCTCCAATAGAAAATAATCCAAAATGTTTGCGGTAAGAGTTAAATAAATTATGGGTATTTTCATCATAGATTTCGGCTAAAGCGGTCATCATTTTAGCTTTGATATGTATGTCTCTTTTAAAAATCTCCAAAATATTTACTTGGGGGATAACATACAAGGAGGCTTCTGGAGAGCGAATAATTGCATTATAGACTCGTTCGCTTTCTTGTATAAGTGCATTTAAGCCAATAGCCATGTATTTTTTGGCGATGGCTAAGGTTTCAAAATCATTTGCCAAATCCAGTGTGAGTTCTACATTCCCCGAATGTACAATGTAGAGAGCTTGTCCTGGGTCGTTTCTGAAAAAAACTACTTCATTTTGCTTATACTCCCTAAGATGCATAAAAGGAATAAAATCCTCTAATTCTTTGGGGCTTAGTTTCTCAAAAAGACGAACCTTTCTGAAAAAGGCAAAAATCTCTAATTCTTTCTTACTATAAACCTTCCTAAAAGGGTTAATAAATCTCATAAAACACTTGTAATTAAAGCGATTGGTAACGAATCTGCAATATGAGTTTGCTCTGAGTTTTCACACAAAACTCATTGCTACTTCGCAGACCTGCCAAATATACAATTTCGTTTTTAGAAAGTACTACAAAAATTCTATTTTTTATGTTTTTCGGGATTTTAGCATCTATCAAAAAATCACTTACTTTTTTATTTTTTTTCATTCCAAAAGGTACAAACTTCTCGCCTTGCTGCCACAAACGAATTTTGAGTGGGAGGGTCAGTTTTTCATAATCTAGGTAAGCGATGTGCGTATTTTTTTCTAAGTATTCAAAATTTTTATTTTCAATAATTTTTGTTTCTATGCTAAAAAAATCAGTTTGTAGGCTCGCATTGATAGGTACTTCAAAAATGTCGGTTGGTCGGTTTTGATAACTAATCGGGCAGATGACGATTTGTTTTCTATCCAACACAGCCCAATATTTTTTAGAAAAAAAGTCCTTTCCCGAATGTTGGGAAGCCAACATTTGTTCAGATTGCTGAAGTGTAAATCCATATTTACGGAGTAGCTCATACAAAGCTACAAAAGAATGAATATGATTAGTATTTAAAAAAATGCATTTATTTTCTTTGTGTATGTATTTTTTTTTGATTTTTTGGAAATATAACTGATAAATATGCTCAGTATATTGTAGTTTTGAGCTATTTCGCTGAAAACTTGTTAGCAAATCTGGGTTGAGTTCTTTTAGTAAAGGAATCACTTTTTTTCTTATGAAATTTCTTTTGTATTTTGTGAGTGTATTGGAGCTATCTTCCAACCAAAAAATATTCTCTTTTTGAGCAAAATCAATGATTTCTTGTTTATTGGCAAAAAGTAGAGGTCGGATAAGCCTATTTTTTTTTGCTAAAATTCCTCTCAAACCAGCGATTCCACTGCCGCGAACTAAATTGAGCAGGGCTGTTTCCAAGCTGTCGTCAAGGTGGTGGGCAGTGGCGATATAGTCGTATTGATATGTTTGGCGAATTTCCTCAAAAAAGGCGTAACGGAGTTTGCGTGCCGCCATCTGGATAGAAATACCTTCGGCTTGGGCAAAAGTCAAGGTGTCAAACTTTCTATAATAAAAAGGAATTTGGCGTTCTTGGGCTAAATTTTTTATGAAAATACCTTCTTCTTCGGCTTCAGGACGTAAAGAAAAATTACAATGAATGATGCCAAAAGGTAGTTTTGCCAAAATAAATAAATGTAACATCACCATCGAATCAATGCCCGTGCTTACTGCCAAAAGCGTTTTTTCGTTGGGTTCAAGAAGGTTTTTTTCACGCAGAAACTTTTGAAAAGAAGCGAACATTCTACAAAATTAAAATTTTGCTATTATATTTGCTGAAATTTACTAATTCTATTCACAAACAAAAAGATTTGGCAAGCGGTTTGTGTTTTATATCAAAAAAATTATGACTGTACTTCCTTACCAACAAAAAAATAAAGGCAAAAAAGAACAAGTAGCCGAAATGTTTGATAATATTTCGCCCAAATATGATTTATTAAATCGTGTTTTGAGTGTTGGCATTGATATTTTGTGGCGAAAAAGGGCTCTTTCCTACCTCAAAGCGGATAAACCTAAATTGATGTTGGATATAGCAACAGGTACAGGTGATTTTGCTTTGGAGGCTTACAAACAATTACAGCCCGAAAAAATTATTGGGGTGGATATTTCGGAGGGAATGCTCGCTTTTGGCAAAGAGAAAATCAAACAGAGAAGTTTAACCAATAAAATAGAACTGCAAACGGGTGATTCGGAACGATTGTTGTTTGAAGATAATACTTTTGATGCCGTTATTGTGGCTTTTGGAGTAAGAAATTTTGAAAATTTGGAAAAAGGCTTGGCGGATATGCTGCGAGTATTGAAGAAAGGCGGAAAAGTCGTGATTTTGGAGTTTTCAAAGCCTAAAAGATTTCCAATAAAGCAAGTCTATAATTTTTATTTCAAAAATATTTTACCCAATATTGGTAAGTTAGTTTCCAAAGATAACCGAGCCTACACCTATTTGCCAGAATCTGTACAGGCTTTCCCTGAAGGAAAAGAGTTTTTGGATATTCTAAAAAAAGTGGGCTTTGGTGAGCCTAAACAAGAAAAGTTGAGTTTTGGTATTAGCTCTATTTATGTAGCTCAAAAGTAAAATTTATCCCATAAAAATATGAAAATCAAATTTTTGTTTCCTGTTTTTTTATCTTTTGCCTTTATTCATTCCATTTTTGCTCAGAGTCACGTAAGGCATTTAGAGAATTATGATGAGAAGCTATTTCATTTTGGCTTTGTTGTAGGTTTAAACCAGACTTGGTTTAATATGAAAACTAACGATAACTATAACGGCAGCAGTTTTGTAGCTCATACGAAAGTTTCTACGGGCTTTTCGGTGGGGCTTTCGGCAGCTTTGCAACCTAACGAGTTATTAGCTATACGTTTTTCACCTACGGCTGTTTTTGGGCAAAGAGCTATTGATTTTCAGGATTATGCTACAGGTACAACTACCAGCAAAGTGGTGGAAAGCACAACCGCAGAATTTCCTTTGCTCTTGAAAATAAAATCTTACAGAAGGCATAACGGCAGAATGTTTATGTTGGTGGGCATCAAACCTTCTTTCTCTCTGGCAAGCAAATCAGCCAAGGAAGAAGAACGTATCAGAGTGAGTAGTACAGATGTTGCGATTGAGTACGGATTTGGTTTTGAGAAATTTAATGAGATGTTCAAATTTGCTCCAGAGATTCGTTTTTCTCACGGTTTGAAAAATGTATTGCAGTTAGATGAAAATATTTATAGCCAACAAATAGGCAAACTTACCAATCATAGTGTTTCACTTTATTTATTTTTTGAATAATGATGACTTCAGAAGAATTGATAAAAGCCATTAACCAACGCCAAAAAGGTTCTATGTCTGAGTTTTTGGGAGTAGAATTTTTGGAGGCAGGAAAAGATTTTTTGACGGCACGAATGCCTGTAGATGAGCGTACAATACAACCAATGGGGATTCTCCATGGTGGAGCCTCTGTGGTACTCGCCGAAACATTAGGCAGTGTTGCCGCTAATTTTGTAGTTGATAATACGAAGTATTATTGTGTTGGTTTAGATATCAATGCCAATCATATAAGAAGTATCGTAAAAGGAAATTGGGTCTATGGAAAAGCAGTAGCTTTGCATTTAGGCAAAACTACCCAAGTTTGGGAAATAAAACTTAGCAACGAACAAGGGCAACTCACTTGTATCAGTAGGCTTACTATGGCAGTTTTGGAAAGAAAAAATCCTGCTTAGAGAATGGAAAAAATTGCAAAGGCAAGATCTATCGCAGCAACTTATGTTACGGAGGCTTTTGAGTGGGCTTGTGAGCATAACTTTGCAACAGCTATTTGGCGATTGCCTAAGCAAAAACAACTTAAGACCATTATAGATTTTTCTGAAAATATCAGTTTGGAAAAACTTGATGTAGAAACAGCCCAAACAGGTTTCGTATTTAGTCCTTTTCTCAACAAAATAGAAAACGCAGAAGGTTTAAAACTCATAAAGGCTTATTTTATAAAGGCTATGAGTATTTTTGATGAAAATCTCAAAGACTTGCCTGATGAAAAATTGGCAAAAGATGAGCCAGAGAAAAATTTATTGGCTTATTTAAAAAACTTCAGAAAACGAACCGAGTTATCATTACCAAAAGTTCAACTTTCGCAAAACAATTCTGAAAGTCATATTCGTTTGGTAGAAAAAGCTGTAAAGGCTATCAAAAAAGGTGATTTTCAAAAGATAGTGATTTCCAGAAAGCAAACTGTTTGCTTTGAGCATACAAATTGGTCTGTTACAGATGTAGTGAAAAAATTAGCTGAACTCTACCCTGATGCCCTTATTTCGGCTGTTTTTATCCCAAATGTGGGGCTTTGGATAGGAGCAAGCCCCGAAATACTCGTTAGTCTTGATAAAAATCAGATTTTTAGGACAATGGCTTTGGCTGGTACGCAAGTTTTGCCTCCCCAAACACCGCTTTCTGAAGTATTTTGGACACAAAAAGAGATAGAAGAGCAGGCTCTCGTAAGCAGATATATTATCAATGCCTTTAAAAAAATTAGACTTAGAGAATTTGAAGAGGAGGGACCCCGAACGGTACAGGCTGGAAATTTAGTCCATTTACGTACAGATTTTTGGGTAGATTTGAAGGAAGTGGCATACCCCAATTTGTTGGGGGTGATGTTAGCTTTACTGCATCCTACTTCTGCTGTCTGTGGAATGCCTAAAGAAGAAAGCCTCCAATTTCTTGCAGAACACGAAGGCTATGATAGGAGTTTTTATAGTGGCTTTTTGGGGCAAATTAATTTTGATAAAGAAACTCAAATATTTGTCAATCTGCGTTGTATGGAAATTCTTTCCAAAACAGAAGCTTTTTTGTATGCGGGCGGAGGTATCACAGAAAACTCCAAACCACAAAAAGAATGGCAAGAAACCATAGCCAAAATGCAAACAATTCTCAAGGCTTTTGACTAATTCGGCAGAGAAATCTTTCCCATACAAACGGCTGGATTTGTAAATTTTCCTTTCCCCAAACTTACTTTACTTCCTGATAAGGTTTCGTTGGCTAAAATCGCAAATAAAGCAGCTTCTTTAGCTTGTGGGTCAAATCCCAAAACGTCAAATAACTGAACAGATAATTCTTGGCTTAATAATTTTATCAAAAAAGTATTAAAAGCTCCGCCGCCACTTACATAAATACTTGATTTTATGATATTTAACTGCTCTATAGCTCTCAAAATTCCTTTGGCTGTAAAGTGTGTAAGCGTACAAAGTAAATCCTCCGCAGCTATTTGTGGAGCAAGTTCTGAAATAATGTTTTCTACTAAAATTGGGCTAAAAGTTTCTTGCCCTGTAGTTTTTGGAAAATCTTGGCTAAAAAAATCTATTTCTAAGAGTTTATCAAGTAAAAATTCATTCAATAAACCGCTTTCGGCAATTTTACCTTCTGCATCAAAAGGGATATGATAGTATTTTTTTGCAAAATAATCTATTAGCGTGTTGCCTGCTCCTACGTCTGTGGCAAATACCTCATTGGCTTGCAAAGAAGATGGTAAATAAGTAAGATTGGCAATGCCACCAATATTAAGCAAAATTCTATTTTCTTGCTTAGAAGAAAATAAAAGATAATCTCCATACACAACCAAAGGAGCACCTTCGCCACCTGCGGCGATGTGCTTCTGCCTAAAATCGCTGAGGGTAATAATGCCTGTATGATAAGCAATTTGTTCAGCATCAGCGATTTGTAGCGTAGCATTTCCGAAAAAATCTATTTTGTGTAATCTTTTTGGAGCGTGAAAAATCGTTTGTCCATGGGAAGCAATACAATCAATTTCTTGAGGACTGATGTGCCACTTTTTAAGCGTTTCTAAAATAATATCGGCATATAATTTGCCTAAAAATTGATGTAATAAAGTGAGTTTTTGCAAATTGATTTTTGTTTGAGCAAATATTTCTTTAATATTGTCTCGGATAAAGTCGTTGTAGGCAACAGTTTCAAAAGCAATAATTTGCAGATGACTTTGTAGCCCATAACCCGAAATCTGGCAAAGGGCAATATCTAATCCATCTAAAGAAGTACCAGACATTAAACCAATGATAAGTTTGGTTTTCTTTTGGCTGATGTGATATAGTTTATCTATTGCATTCATTTTTAAATTAAGTTTTTGTTTATGAGGCTTTTATATTTTTTCTTTAAATTTTTAGGCTTAAAAAAAAGAAAAAAATTTTAAAATTTCTCAACAAAATGTATTTTTCGCTGATTTTTCATTAAATACTTCGCTTTATGGCTGACAAAATTTTAGATAAAAACTACAAATTCAAAGACTTATTAGTGTATTCTTCTAATGAGAGTTTTGAGGGAAACAAGAAGAAGTATCGTCGTGTGTTTGAGAACAAAGAAACTACTTATATCTATGTAGAGCTATCCTTTTTTAATAAACTTTTTGACGAGGAGGATTGGGATACGAATATTGCTTTAAAGGCTTTCAAGCTCAATTCTGATGGGGGGCGTAAGGAATTATGTAATTTACCTATCAAAAAAACTATCAAAAAAGACGAAAATATTGTTATTATCAGAGAAAGTTGGGGAAATGATGTAGCAGGTGATTTCTGGAAAAGAGGTGATTATGAATGGGAAGCTTATATTGATAATGAAAAAGTAAGTTCCAGAAGATTTTATGTGGAAGAAGGCGGTTTGGTGCAAGGACAGGACAATCCTTATTTTGACGTAGACACTATCAAACTCTACAATGGTCCTTATGAAGGGCTTTCAGCTGATAAGCGTGTATATGTTACGCAATTTGATGCTCAAGAAACACAATATATCTTTGCTGAATTCTCTGTGAAGAATAGGCAAACAAAATCTTGGTATGCAGAAGTTTTCTTCAGATTTTACAATGATGCTGGGCAGCTAAAAGGCGAAACCTCCGAACTACGTTATGTAGCCCCTAATGAACAGACCTTTACCCTTACTTCAGGTTGGGGAGCTAATAACAAAGGGACTTGGTTCATAGATAAATATCGTTTGGAGGTAATTTTCATGGATCAGTTGATTGCCGTTGTTCCTTTTGAGGTGGGTAATTCTTTTGTGGAAGGCTTCCCAACGGTACATAAACCAGAGGCAGGAAGTATTTTTACGGGCTTCTCTTCTACTAACAATCAGCAAAGAGAGCAATCATTGGAGGAAGTAATGCAAGAACTTCAAGAAATGATAGGGCTTGATAGTGTAAAAGAGAAAATCAAGGATTATATGCACTATCTCAAATTCTTGAAGCTACGCCAAGACCAAGGATTTGAAGAGAGTACACAACTTAGTTTACACTCAGTATTTATGGGAAACCCTGGTACAGGAAAAACTACTTTGGCTAAAATGTTGGGTAAAATTTATCATAAAATGGGGCTTCTTTCTAAGGGTACAGTTTTAGAAGTAGGAAGACCAGAATTGGTAGGTAAATTTATCGGTCAAACTGCCCCTAAAGTGCAAGAAATGATAGAGAAAGCTCGCGGAGGCATTTTATTTATAGATGAGGCGTATTCTTTGGCTCGCAAAGGAGACCAAGATGGGCAGGATTTCGGAAAAGAAGTAATAGAAGTGCTTATCAAAGAAATGTCTGATGGGAAAGGTGATTTGGCTATTATCGTGGCTGGCTATCCTGCCGAAATGGATATTTTCTTGGATTCTAATCCAGGGCTAAAATCGCGTTTTAATCTGGTGTATAATTTCCCTGATTATCTACCACAAGAGCTGATGCAAATCTTAGATTTGAAAGCCCAAAAGAAAAACGTAGAGTTTACCACTGAAGCCAGAGATTATCTTAAAAAGCAACTTACAGAAGCTTATCGTAATAGAGATAATGCGTTTGGTAATGCTCGTTTAGTTACTTCTTGGGTTGAGGAGGCAAAAATGAACTTGGGCTTACGTATTATGAAAAGTGGCAACACCGAAAATCTCACGGGGCAAGACCTCAAAATGATTACATTGGAAGATGTAAAAAATATCTTGAAGTCTAAAAAACCGGAAATTCCTGAAATTGGTGTTGATGAAGAGCTTTTGCACGAGGCAATGGACGAGCTTAACTTCCTGATAGGTATGCGGAGCGTGAAAGATGAAATTATTGAGTTGGTAAAATTGGTGCGTTTTTACAGAGAAACAGGCAAAGATGTACTCAATAAATTTTCTTTGCATACGGTATTTACAGGCAACCCTGGTACAGGTAAAACGACTGTTGCTCGTATTATTTCTAAGGTATATAAGGCTTTGGGAGTATTGGAGCGTGGGCATTGTATAGAAACGGATAGGCAGGGTTTGGTAGCGGGTTATGTAGGACAAACTGCTCTCAAAACCACCGAAAAAATAAACCAAGCCTTAGGAGGCATTTTATTTATAGATGAAGCTTACGCCCTCACGCAAGGACACGAAAATGACTTTGGTAAAGAAGCAGTAGAAACCTTACTTAAGCAAATGGAAGATAAAAGAGGGCAATTTGCTGTTATTGTGGCGGGTTATCCTGATAATATGAAACAATTCCTGCAAGCTAACCCAGGTTTGGCTTCTCGCTTTGATATTACCATCAAATTTGATGATTATACGGTAGATGAACTCTTGGAAATAGCCATAGCCATGTTCAAACAAGAAAATCTTAATTTAGATGAGGAGGCAATAAAACATCTGAAAGTCTATTTTGATTATTTGTATCAGAAGCGTGATAAGTTTTTTGGAAATGCTCGTACTGTAAGAAAAGTTGTTTCGCAAGCGGTTAAAAATCAGCATCTTAGAATGGCATCTATGCCTAAGGAGCAACGTAGCGAGGAAATGATACACACACTCATTGTTGATGACATCAAGGAGTTTAATGAAAATTTAGAGTCCTCGAATCAGGGTAGTGTAATAGGCTTCAAATTGGGAAACACGAATACTTCTGATGACAACAAACCCAAAAGCGAGTAAAAAATAATATCAATAGCTATTCGGGAAGATGCAGTAGTACCTGCATCTTCCCGAATTTGCTAAAAATCTCAATCAAAGAAACTTTTTTTATGTAAATTAGTTTTTATACTTGGAATCAATTTGATTGAGTATTCATCACATTTAAACAAAATTTTCTATGCAACAAGTACCTACCAGTAATATGGAGAGTTTCTATGAAGAGCCAGAGCAGGTCTTTTCAATGAATCCCAAAAAATTTATGATGTGGCTTTTTATTGTAAGTATTACAATGATATTTGCCTCATTGACAAGTGCTTATATTTTCAAACAATCTGATACGCGTTGGCTTACCTTTGATTTACCAGATGTATTGGGGTATAGTTCCCTTATTATAGTGTTGAGTAGCGTTTTTATGCAAGCAGGTTTTTTTTATGCTAAGAAAAATGATATTGCCAAGCTAAAATTAACCCTTACATTTACTTTGGTATTAGGTATCATTTTTTTGCTATTGCAGTGGGAAGGTTGGGTAAAGTTGGTGCAGATGGGGGTATTTTTTGGTGGGGTAGATAAAACAGGGCAGCCTGTTAATGTTTCGGGTTCTTTTGTGTATGTATTGATGGGTGTACACGCTTTCCATTTGATAACAGGGCTAATTTTCTTAGTTTTGGTGGTAGTGGCTGCTTTTCGCTATCAAGTTCATTCAAAATCAATGGTTAGAATGGAAATGGCGACCATCTATTGGCACTTTTTAGGAGGCTTGTGGATTTATTTGTATTTTTTTATGCTATTAAACCGCTAAAAATTTGGATAATTCCTATTATTACCTTTATTTTGCAATGTTAGTTCATCTAAGTTAAACAAATAAATATGGCACACTCTGCTACAGTTCCTACTTCTTCTAAAACAAGCTCTTGGTTCGGTGGAAAAGAACCGATGAATGCAAGTTATGGCAAGCTAATGATGTGGTACTTTCTCCTATCAGATGCTTTTACCTTTTCGGGTTTATTAATCGCTTATGCCGTTTTGAGATTCAAAGAAGTTGGCTATTATGATTCCGACTTTGCTAAAAAATTCTCCTCTGTTAAGGAAGCGGGAGAAAAGTTCATTACTTCAGATGCCTATTGGCCTATTCCTGAGCGTATCTATAATGCTTTTCCTTTCTTTCATGGCGTAGATTTACCGCTTATTTTTGTTGGGTTGATGACTTTTATCCTCATTATGAGTAGCGTTACGATGGTATTGGCTGTAGAGGCAGGGCATAGGAGAGATAGAGCAGATGTAGAAAAGTGGATGCTCTGGACTATTTTGGGTGGAATTACTTTCTTAGGTTGTCAGGCTTGGGAATGGACTCACTTTATCACAGGCTCTGATAATGGAGCTGTAAGAAATGTATGGATGAATGGCGAATGGGTGCAACAAACTGTAAAAGGAGCAAACTTAGTAATGAATGAGTATGGACCTTCTGCTTTTGCTTTTAGTTTCTTTACGATTACAGGTTTTCACGGCTTCCACGTACTTACAGGTGTACTTATCAATATTATTATTTTCTATAACTCAGCCTTAGGTATTTACGATAGACCAGGCAGAAACTACGAGATGGTAGAAAAAGTAGGTTTATATTGGCACTTTGTAGATTTAGTTTGGGTTTTTGTGTTTACGTTCTTCTATTTGGTATAACCTTTAAAAATATTCTATTATGGCAAATACATATCAAGATTTAGCTCCTGGCGAAATTCCTAAACCACAGACAAAAGTCATTTGGCGTACTTTTTGGATACTTTTGGCTATCACTGCTGTAGAGTTCCTTTTAGCCTTCACAATGCCTGCTGGTACGCTCCGTACAATTATATTTATTTTGATGACTCTTGTAAAAGCCTTTTATATTGTGGCTGAATTTATGCACTTAAAGCACGAAGTAAAAAGTTTGGTATACGCTTTGCTTGTACCCACTGTTTTTGTAATATGGCTTATTGGTGCGATGACCATAGAGGGAGGTTCTTTATTTGACCTTATTCATAATCTTTACAAAAAATAATACTGATACGTTTCTAACAAAAGCAGCCTGTTAAGAGTTTTCTTAGCAGGCTGTTCTTATTTATCTTATGAAAAACTCCAAAAAACAATTAGCACTTTTGCTGGGTGTACTTATTATACCCGCTTTCCTTTTTATTTTTTTTCAAAATTCTTTTAAAAACTACTACAAACTTCCTGTTTTGGGGCAAATACAGCAAACAAATACACTAAGTAATTTTGATAAAACAATTAGTGTAGTCATATACCCAAACACAAAGCAAGATACACTTCATACACTTATTTTTACTAATGTGGTCAGGATTGCTGAAAGTAAAGATTTGGCTATGCTGCTTTCAAAAAAACTGCCAAATTTCAAGATAAATTATTATTTTTTCAGCAACAAAGCAACTGCTTTAAAGTCAAAAAATATCAGAAGCGAAATAAATGCTTCAGAGATAGCTTCTTACTTTAAAGAAGAGAACGTTAATGCTATCTTGGTAGATAATCAAGGGCAAATCAGAGGGGGATATGCACTGCTCAAAGGAGCGTATACAGATAACGATGAGGTAGAAAGACTTATCACCGAAATAAAAGTTTTGATGGAAATACTCGCTTCCAGCAAAAACTAATTATTTGGTAATAACGGTAAAGGCTTCATCGTATTGAATGGTTGTAAAAATTCCAATTCCTCCTTTCACCGAAGATATAATAGGTGATGGTTGGGCGAAGGGGTTTCCTGCGGCATCAGAGGCAGCCTCTACGCTGCGGAGATAGTCCAAAAACTGACGTTCGATGTGATGGAGTTGGATTTGTATGGTATCTTTATTTTTGTAGTTGTAAGGTGAGCCAACCGTGATTTCTCCATTGGTAGCTGTAATACCTTTGTACTCAAAATCTAAGTCGTTAGCAAAAGTATTTCCGTTTTTTTTGTTGATGATAAAGCGATAATAATCATCACTTGGAGAAATATTATGACGTAACAATACATACGCTTTGGCTGAATCATCTTTTACTTCTGCGTCTTTATCTTCAAACTCCCAAGAATATTCTTTTATGGGTAAGAAATCTAAGAATTTTGTTTGTCCTGTTACCTTTCTATTTTTTGTGTCTGTAATCTCTAATTCAAAAACTCCACTTGGGTTTGTGGGAATGCTATCAAAAGAAACATAGTTGTACACCTTACCAAATATAGAATCTACTTTTATGCTGGGAAGAAGCGGGTATTCTTTGCCATTATTTTTGATAATAACCTTTGCGTCCATTACAAAAGGAACACTATCAGCAGGGGCTAAAAAAGCCTGAGATTCTGTGAGTAATAATTGAATGGGTTTGCCTCGTTCAAGGTAACATTCTACAACTAATTTTTCCTCATATTCTGGCAGATTGAGGTCTATTTCTCTCTCCAAGCCACAAGAACTGATAAGCACAAGCAATAAAATATAGAATAAATTACTGATTTTCATAGCTTTAGAATTTGAAGTTATACGTAAGTGTTGGGATAATAGGGAATAAAGCTAATTGTCGGGCTTTGTATTCGCTGGCAAAAGTGGGGTCTTGGTCGTCAGTGGTTTCGTAATAAATCGTAAAGGCATTTCTTCGGCTATAAAGATTGTAGACACTAAAAGTAAGGTCAGATTCTCCCCATTTAGGCTTAAATTTGCGAATAATGCTAAAATCAGCTCTATGATAAGCGGGCATTTGGTAGTTATTGCGATAGCCAAAATCATTGCCCAAAGAAAAGTTTGTACCATTGATACCTTGCACGCCAAAACGCCCTTCTTGGAGTGTTAGCCAACTATTATTACCAAATACCCAGTTGAAGGCAAAAGTCCATTTAGGGTTAGGGTTATACATTATTACCAAAGCAACATCATGTCGGCGGTCGTAGCGAGGATAAAAAGCCTCTCCAAAGTTAATAGGAGCATTTCCATTGGTAGAGTCAGCGAATTGGCGTTTTGTCCAAGAAAGGGTATAGCCCAGCCAACCTGTCAGTTTTCCTGATTTTTTCTCTACATAAAGTTCCAAACCGTAGCCCCAACCTTTCCCAAATACAAATTCTCCATCTAAATTATCATTAGCAAAAATCTGTGCCCCATCTTTAAAATCCAACTGATTTTGCATGGTTTTGTAATAGGTTTCTGCTGAAAACAGAAAGTCGCCTCCTCTAAACAAATGGCTTACACCACCGGCTATTTGGGTGGAGAGCTGAGGTTTTACAACATCATTAGAGGGATACCAAATATCTGTGGGTAAAGTTGCCCCAGAATTGGAGAGCAAGTGAACGTATTGGTACATTTGTGAAAAACTTGCCTTGATGGAAGTTTTATCAGAAACTTTGTAACGAACCGCCGTACGAGGCTCTAAACCAGTATAAAGTTTACCATAAGAAAGAAAGCCTGAAGCTCGAAGCCCCGCATTGAGTCGCCAAAGTTCCGAAATTTTGATGTCATCATTGAGATAAACACCCATTTCTGAAGATTCATACCCATTTCCAGAATTAAAATCTACCCGATTGTCATCACTTTTAAGACTGATACGAGCTACCTCGAAGTAGTGCTGGGTAAACTGTGTTCCAAACCGAAAATGATGTTTTTCGCTGTGCAAATAATCAAAATCTGTTTTAAAATTATAGTCTTTAATAGCTGAACCAATATTAAAAATAAAAGAAGCGAAGCTATTGCGAATTTTATATTGATAATCTGAATAAATTGCTGTAGTATTAAGGAATAATTTGGGGCTAAAAACGTGATTCCAACGAACGGTTGCAGTAGTATTGCCCCAATCAAAATCAAAATTGAAACGCCCCGTATTGCTTTCAAAGTTAAAAACATCTCTCCCAAAATAACCGCTTACAAAAAGTCTATCTTTTTGGCTAAACTCGTAATTCGCTTTTAAATTGAGGTCATAAAAATAATAGTCAGGGATAGGGTTATAGTCTTTTTTATCTGCATTAGCTTTGTTTATTTGTTTGGTAATCAGGTCAAAATAAGTTCTTCTACCCGAAATAATAAAGGAAGATTTACCTTTCTGAATAGGACCCTCCAACGTAAGCCTTGAAGAAATAAGTCCGATGCCACCTGTTCCTGAAAATTTATTTTTGTTTCCTTCTTTCATTTTTATATCCAAAACTGAGGATAAACGTCCGCCGTATTGTGCGGGAAAATCACCTTTATACAATTCTACGTTTTTTATAGCATCAGAATTGAAAATACTAAAAAAACCAAAAAGGTGAGAGGCATTGTAAACGGTTGCTTCGTCAAGTAGAACAAGATTTTGGTCGGGACCGCCTCCACGCACATATAAACCCGCTGAAGCTTCTGAGCCTGACTTTACACCTGGTTTGAGTTGTAGAACCTTTATCAAATCTGTTTCGCCAAAAATAACGGGCACTGTTTTTATTTCTCGGTATTCTAATTTCTCTACGCTCATTTGTGGTTTCTCTATGGCATCTCTGAATTTATCTTCTGCTATTATTTCTATCTCTTGGATTTGCTCACTACTTTTATCCACGCTCATTAAAACATTGATTTGTAAGTTTTTATCAAGATAAACACTTTGAGACCAATCTGTATAACCGCTATATGAAGCCTTGAGCAAGAGAGAATCTTTGCTGGCAGGGATTTCCAGCACAAAATAACCATAAGCATTGGTATTTGTCCCGATTTTAGATTTGCTTTCCCAGATAGATGCCCCAATGAGGTCTTCGCCTGTGCTAGCATCTTTTACATAGCCACTAATAGTGAATTTTTGTTGAGCTTGAGCCAAGTTTATAAAGCCCAACAGATAAATAAAAACGAAACGAATGATCATAGCCTTAAAAGAGAATATTATATAGTGCAAAGTTAGGTTGGAAAGTTGATTTAAAACATTCACTTAAGTTAAGAAAAACCATTCTTTGTCTTTCAGTATGATTCTTGCTATCAATCTCCTTAACGGCAGAAGTTGCTTAAAAAGAAACGCTCTTTTGGTGGAGTTTGTTGTAAAAAAACAGAAAAATATTTTGAAGATTTGCTATGCTTGTGGCAAGCAAACAAGCTAAAAATGGGACAGAAAATTTGTCCATTTTCATCCCATTTCCGTATCAAAATTTTTTTAAACTACTAAAACTCTACGATGAAGCCAATCGTGGGCAATATGTTAGGCTCATCATTGCTAAGGATGAGTGGTTTGGCATTACTGCCATCAGCTCGGAGACTTTGCCCATCAATGGTAAGAAAATCTGTATTTTCTGCATTACGCTCAAAAGTATATTGGGGATATGCAGGGCTTGGTAATAAAAATACGTTTACGACATCAATGTATAAATCTAAAGTCCATTTATTAAAGTTGATTTTTTTATCTAAACGAAAATCAAAAGATTGAAAAGCTCCCAAACGTTGTGTATTGTATTGGCTGTAATCCAAAATACCTTCCCCTAAACTCAGGTAGTTGCTTTGTGATTGAGCCAAATTGAAGGGCGTAAAAGGAACGCCTCCCTGATAACGATATTTCAACCCTAACTCCCATCCTTTTCCAAACTTTTTGCCCAAAATAGCCGAAAACAAATGACGACTATCCCAAGCTGAAGCAATATATTTGCCATCAAGATTGCTAAACTCTGACCAAAAAAGTGTATAAGAAGCTGTAAAGAAAAGATTTTTGACTAATTTTTGTTGGGCAAAAAGTTCCAAGCCATAGCTTCTTCCTTTCCCCTGATGATTTACTTCTTCATTACCAATAGCTCCAAAATTACCCCCTTGATTTGCCAAAGAAATCCCTTCTCTGAGAGAAATAGGATAGTTTTCATAGGTTTTGTAGAAGCCCTCTAAGGTGAAACGCAAATCAGATTTGGGAGAAAACTCCAAGCCTACTGTATAATGATTGCTTGCAATGTAAGGAGCATCTTTATTCACAAAATCTCCGTTTTCATTCTGAAATCCTAAAACCGTATAAATTGGCATCTTAAAGTATCTGCCAACGGAGGCATTTACAAACCATTGCTGGTTGATTTGGTAGGAAAGGGCTGTACGAGGAGAGAAAGTTTCATAGAGTTTGAGTCCGTTATCGGTAAAAGTATTCATATCGCTACGTAAGCCTAAGGAGAAAGACCACCTTTCCAGACTTTTACTTACTTGACCAAAAAAACCAAAACGTGCAAAATCTATAGCAGTTTTTGCCCTAATATCTACTTGTGGTTGAACAATATTATCGTTCTCATCTCTTATTTCTTTTCTGAAACGATTAAAAAAGTCCGTGTTATATTTTACATATTGAGCCATAGCACCGTAACTCCATTTCCAAGAGTTCACTTTTTTGTTAATTTCTACGCGAAATTTATTCTCAATTTCTTGTGATATCACTTTGAGTGTTCTCTTGCTTTCATCGCCAAATTGAGCGTTTTCAAATTTATCCAAACGATTCTCAAACATATTTCTGCTTGCCGTTAAGTTCAGATAGCCATTGCTTATCTGTCTTTTGAGAGCAAAACCTATGGTATAGTTCCATTGATTGATAGAGGGATTGGAGCGTAAAATATACTCTTTATTCGCATCAGACTTGCGAGGTAAGCCAAAACTAAACTCATCGATAGCCCCCACACCAACAGCGGTAAGCGTGGTTTTGCTGTCTAACTGGCTTTGTATTTTGTATTGAAAATCCCAGTAATTGGGTCTGATGGGAAGGTCTAAGGCTTGGAATAAAAATTGCAAATAGGAACGTCTTACGGAAGCTAAAAAAGTAGTTTTTTTACTGAACGGAGCTTCTAAGGTTGTTGCAAATTCTGTTCCTGAGAGGCGAACATTACCAGAAAATCTTTCTGGGTTGCCCTGTCTTTGCCTAAACTCCAACACAGACGATAAAGGATTATCAAAACGAGCATGGAAAGCTGAACTGCTCAGTGTTACATCTTCTATGAAAGAAACATTCAAAATGCCTGTAGGTCCGCCTGCGGCTCCTTGCGTAGCAAAATGGTTGATAATAGGCACTTCAATTCCATCAAGATAATAAACATTTTCGTTGGGGGCACCACCTCTGATGATAATATCATTTCTAAAACCACCTACTGAGCCAGCCGTACCACTTACGCCGGGCAAGGCTTGTATTACTCTTGAAATATCAAAATTACCACCAGGGTTACTTTTTATTTCTTCGGTGCTGAGCCTTTGTATAGATAAGGGTGTTTCTATGGTAGCTACAGAAGCCGTATTTTTATCTGAAACAATAACGCCTTCTATTTTATCCTCGCTTGTGAGTTCAAAATTAATGATTTGGGCATTGCCAGAAGTAATAATGATGTTGTATTTAGTAAGGGTTTGGTAACCTGTAAATTGAGCTGAAATATTGTAACTGCCTGTTGGTAACTCTATGCGATAATCCCCTTTTTCATCGGAGATAGCCCCAAGGTCAGTTTTTTCAACCTTCAGAGTAACGCCTATGAGCAGTTCTTGTGTGTTTTTATCTTTGATTTTTCCTAGAATAATGCCTTTACTTTGAGAGAAACTTTGAAAGCAAGAGAATAATAAAAATATAGCTGGAATTATTTTATACATATTTTTGATTTTCTAGCAAAAACGATAAAAGCACTGAATTTGTTTATTAAAAATAAAAGGAGCATTTGCTCCCTTTATTTTTAGTCATCATTTTTTTTCTTTTTTTTCTTCTTTTTACCACCATCTTTTTCTGCTTCGGCAGCTTTCTTAGCTTCTTCTTCTTTTTTCTTCATTTCTTCCTCAGCTTTTTTCTTAGCTTCCATATCGGCTGTCCAAGTATCATTTGCCGCATTTACATCAGGTAGTTTTTTATCAGGGTCAATTTGTACTTTCGTAATTTTTGAAGTTGTTGGCGTCTTGATAGACTTAATATTTGTTTTTTGCCAAATTTCTACGGGGAGGTTCATACGTGTAGTCTTACCATTTTCTTCCGTTACTTCTACTACAACGGGCATTACATCACCATTATTTTTGATAACTACAATGCCTCCATTGGCAGGAGCATCTTTTACGTAGCTTACATTCTCCACTGATTGGTCAATAGTGCCATTTCCATAAAACCAAGCCTTCCAGAACCAACCTAATTCATCACCAGCAGCATTATTCATAAAATTGAAGAAATCGGCAGGTTGAGGGTGTTTGAAAGCCCAAGTTTTTACATAACTACGGAAAGCATAGTCAAAACGCTCAGGACCGAGTATGTACTCGCGGAGCAACCACATACCAGCACCGGGCTTGTAATAGGCGGTAACCCCCAAGTTTCTATCTTGCACTACATCAGGATAGGTAGAAATAGCTTCTCTGTTTGTTCCTTTTACTACAACAGCTTGTAGCTGAGGATTACGCATATTATTTAAGCCAAAACCATTTGGGTTAAAATATTCCCCCTTATTAAACTCCATAGTACTATAATGATTGATAAAGGTATTGAACCCTTCGTCCATCCAAGGGTAAAGCCTTTCGTTGGAGCCTACAATCATTGGGAACCAATTATGACCAAACTCGTGGTCAGTTACGCCCCACAAATCTTCTCCCATAGATTTATAGCTACAAAAACTTACACCAGGGTACTCCATACCTCCAATATTACCCGCAATATTAGCGGCTACAGGATAGGGGAACTCGTACCACATTTTAGAATAGTGCTCAATAGCTGCTTTGGTGTATTCTGTAGAACGCTCCCAGCCGCCACCTTGAGCGGTTTTATTCACGCTTTCTTTGGTATAGCCTGACATTGCCAATATTTTTTTTCCGCTTGGTAAATTGATACGTGCAGCATCAACAATAAAACCAGTAGATGCACCAAAAGCCGCATCACGCGTATTTTCTATTTTGAAACGCCAATTGATTTTAGGTTTGGCAGTAGGGCGAGAAGCAGGCGTGCCAACTTCGTTTTCAGCGATAATATCTACGGTTTTATCGCTATTGCGGGCTTGTTCCCAACGCTTTAGTTGTTCAGCTGTGTAGCACTCTGCGGGGTTTTGCAAAGCACCAGAACCAAGAACGACCATATTTGAAGGCGTAGTTACGGTGTAGTCTATGTTACCATACTCCAAATAGAACTCTCCAGAACCCAAATAAGGCTCTACGTTCCAACCTTTGATGTCATCATACACACACATACGAGGAAACCATTGGGCAATATTATAAATCCAGCCTTTTTCCATTTTGATACGTCCTGTACGGTCAGAACCATACTCTGGAATATCATAGCTATAATTACCAGAAATCTCTATTTTACCTCCTTTAGCTTTCAGAGGGGCATCCAACTGAATTTGCATACGTGTATCAGTGATGATAAACTTCGCATCTTTACCGTTTACTTTTAGATTTTGAATTGTGTATCCTGTGGTAGGGGTAGCTTGGTTACGGCTGCCCGCCACATTTTGTACATACGTACCGCGAGCATCTTCTTTAAACTTATTTTGGTCTAATTGTACCCATACAAAAGGTAAATTGTCGGGGGAATTATTCGTATAAGTGATTTTGAAATTGCCTTGCATGCTATGTTTTTCGGGGTTAAGTTCTACTGCAAGGACGTAGTCAGCTCGGTTTTGCCAATAGGCTTCACCAGGCATACCACTGGCTGAACGTGTGGGCGTAGCTCTAAAATCAAAAATTGGTTCAAATTTTGATTGATTGTTTTGGTATTGGGCATTTGCCTGCCAACCCAAAGCTCCCGCCAATAATACAGAGAGTAAGGTTTTTTTTATGAGCATAAAAATTAAATTTTGGTTTGAAACGAAATTATTGATATTTTATTATTGCTTATTGAGATATTTTTGTTGATAACGCTTGTAAAGTTCTGTTTGCTTGCTGCTAAGCTGAATTTTTCTTCCTTCTATAAAGGCATATAATAAATTATTCCCTTTCATATCCAGAGCATCTCCTTCCGAAACAAACAGTGTGGCATCTTTTCCTACTTCTAATGTTCCTACACGTTCCTGAATACCCAAAATATTGGCGGTATTTGCAGTAATGAGTGAGAGAGCTTCTTCTTTGGAGAGCCCGTAGGCAGCGGCTGTACCCGCCGTAAAAGGTAAATTTCTTGCTCCCATTGCTTCCATATCACCTTCATAAGTAAGTCCTACTAAAATACCTGCTTTGTATAGTATAGCCGCTAATTTGTAGGGCATATCTATATCTTCATCGTTGCGGGTGGGTAGGCTATGTACTCTATTGAGTAAAATAGAGATATTATTTTGTTTGAGAAAGTCAATAACTTTATAGCTCTGACTTGCTCCAACTACCACAATCTTTTTTACTTTCTGATTTTGGGCAAATTGTACGCTCTCTACAATGTCGCGGGCTTCGTCTGTATGGAGATACAAGGTTTTTGTACCGTCAAATAATGCCTTTAGGGCTTCAAATTTCAGATTTTTTTCTTTAGGCTCATTCTGTGTGTAATACAAAGCCTCTGTGAAGAATTTTTCTAATTCTTGTACTTCTGCTTTTTGTTTGTCATTCTTTTTAATTTTTCCTTCTTTCCAATCATAGGTGTAACTTGGTATCCAATTTAGATGAACGCCATCATCTGCTCTTACAAGAGCATCTTCCCAATTCCAAGCGTCAAGTTGCATTACAGAAGAAGTACCTGATATTACACCTCCTCTTGGAGTAGTTTGTACCATAAGTACGCCATTGTAACGGATAGTGGCGAGCATATCAGCATCTGTATTGTAAGCTATCATAGCTCTGATATGTGGGTTATATTTCCCTACTTCTGCAAAATCTCGGGTAGCACGAACAGCATCAATCTCTGTAAGACCTACAATGCTTGAGGGTAAAATAAAACCTGGATAAATGTGTTTGCCTTGTACATCTATTAGTTCTACATTTTCCGATTGCGTAGGAGCTTTGGTATCCACAAAGGTAATTTTTCCTTTATCAAACATAAGAAATGCCTTGTCTAATACTTTTCCATTGCCTATGTGGACGGTCGCATTTTGCAAAAGTATAGGTTTTTGTTGTTTTGGGGCTGGAGCTGGATTTTGAGCGAAAGCAGCCCACGCTAACTGCCAAGAAATTAGTGTAAGAAATATTTTTTTCATCTCCGAAAAACTTATTATGGTGGCTTTTGTTTTTTTATATAAGAAAAACTTCTTTTACCAAAAAAATACAGCCCAAAAGTATGATTTTTATTTATTTTTTCTAATTATTTTCTAATTTTTCTATGAGTAATATTGAACAAAAATACGAAAAACTGATTGTAAGATTGCCCATTTGGCTTGGTTTGGCTTTGGCTGTTGGGATAGCAATGGGTTTTTTGATAAATAGCCATAATAAAAACACTGCTAAAGAGCAAAGTAGAAGGTTTGGTGAGGTGCTTAGTTTGATAGAAAATAACTACGTAGATAGTGTAGGTTTGGATACGCTTACAGAGCAGAGTATTAGGAAAATTTTGGAAAAATTAGACCCGCATAGTGCTTATTTCCCGCCAGAAGATGTCCTAATGGCTAAAAGTCAGTTAGAAAGTGATTTTGAGGGAATTGGAGTTGAGTATATTTGGCTGAAAGATACCGTGTTAGTTACTTTCCCTATCCCTAATAGTCCTGCTTTGCAAGCGGGCATTGAGGCTGGTGATAAAATAATTGCTATCAATGGGGAAAAAATAAGTGCTTTTCAGCAGTCTAATGCCTTGCTTTTTAAAAAACTAAGGGGTAAAAAGGGAACAAACGTTGCTTTACGAATATGGAGAAAGGGAGAAATCATTGAAAAAAATGTAATTAGAGATAAAATCCATAGCTTTTCGGTGTATGGGTATAAAGTAGATAAAGAAGTTGGGTATATAAAAATTATTCGTTTTGGAGAGAAAACAGATAGCGAATTTTATGATGTTTTGGAAAAACTTGTTAGAAAAGAGGCTGTAACAAAGTTAATTCTTGATTTGAGAGATAATGGAGGAGGATATATGGATAAAGCCAGCAAAATAGCTGATGAGTTTCTCTCAGGAGGGGAACTTATAGTTTATACGCAAGGTAAGCATAGTAAGTATGACCAAAAGTATTTTGCAACACAAGGCGGCTTATTTGAAAAAGGGAAATTGATTGTACTTATTGATGAGGGTTCGGCATCTGCTTCCGAAATTTTGGCGGGAGCACTACAAGATAACGACCGAGCCACTTTGGTAGGCAGGCGTAGCTATGGAAAAGGTCTGGTACAAGTACCTTTTGAGCTTTCTGATGGGGGGGAACTCAGGCTGACGGTCTCCAAATATTATAGCCCGAGTGGTAGATGTATACAAAGACCCTATAAAAATACTGCCAAATACGATAAATATCTTTCTGAGAGAGTAAAAAATGGAGAGTTACTGCATCAGGATAGCATACATTATGACAAAAAGCAGGCTTTCAAAACAAAAGCAGGCAAAACTGTCTTTGGTGGTGGTGGAATAAGCCCTGATTACTTCGTAGCTTTAGATAGCATTGAACTTAATAAGCAAGTAAGAGAAATAGCTAATAATGATACTTGGCAGCAAAAAAGTATTATCTATGCCCAAACATACCAAAAAGAACTAAAAAAAATGGGCTTGGGTAGTTTTTTGGAAAAATGGGAGGCTCCAATCTCTCTGTTATCTGAAATATCAGCAGAGGTAGCACAAAATAAATCTCTTAACAGCTATTTATCTGCTATACTAAAACCCAGAATTGCTAAAATTCTGTGGGGGCAGGAGGCATTCATTCGTGCTGAAAATCAGCAAGATAAAGCTTTTTTAAAAGCATTAGAGCTAATGAATTCAGATTAACTTAACGCTGGGAGCTTGCCATTCCTTTCTTTTTATCTTTACTTCTACAAATTTTTTCCAAGAGGGAAGTTTTTGGTAGTAAATAGCTCGGTCAGCAATGAGTTTCTGTGGCATTATTTGCCAAGATTTTTCAGCCATTGTTAGCAAGTCAGTATCTGAATAAAAATCAAAAAATTCTTTCAAGGTTTTTCTAAACTCTTTGAAGTCCCAATAATGAAAAATATACGCATCGCTGGCTTCTATAAAATTGTCATTTTCAAGTATATAGGAGAAGGAGAGCTGTTCCATTACATGTTTATCATATTTTTTATACATTACGTCACATAGTTCTAATATTTCCTGAATAAGATATTTTTTTGAGTGATGTAAGCCAATAACTCCAGCGTTCCACATTATTGTTTCTGTAGGAATTTTGATAGTTTTCCCTGTACTTATTGTGAAATGCTGATTTTTGATGAATTTATATATTTTGTTAAAAATAGGATTTTTCTTGCTACTGATTTTTCCTTCAGCAGTGTGCATAAGATTTCTTTTAGCCCTTATTTTCTCGAAAATCTCGCTGCTTTCTTTCAGAAAATAGGTGTCTGTATCCATATAGAGAAGATGTCCCTCGTATTTTTGAAAAAAATCTTCTATCATTTTTATTTTCCCCCTATGTAAAAAAGCGGGTTCTCCGTGCCAATCTATGATTTGCGATTGATTGATGCTTTCTATGAAGAAAATATCAGTATATTTTTGTAAAATAGCAAACTCTTCTGCCAAATCTGTATAAATTACGAAGGCAACCTCGTTGGAAAGCCAATTTTTATGATTGCGAATGTAAGAAAAAATCAGGTACAGAGCCTCATTTACATAATTACGATGGCTGTATGCTTGTAGAACGATATAAATTTTATTCATTTTGTTAAATTCAGGGGAGCAAATCTAATTTTTTTTCGGATAAATTCAGATTTTTGTAGTTTTGTATTTGTAAACAAACTAAAATGAGCTACGAAGTTATTTCCTCTCTACAAAACTTGAAAATAAAAAATTTGTTACGCCTTAGCGAAAAAGCTTCCGAAAGAAAAGCTCAAAAGGCTTTTATCGTGGAAGGTTACAAGGAAATAGAACTTGCTCTCAAAGGAAATATTCCTATTGGACAAGTATTTTTTTGTCCTGAGCTTATCACTGAGCCAAAAATACAAGAACTTTTTGAAAAAGTAGTGGCTGCTAAACAAATATTTGCTATCAGCAAGCAGATTTTTGATAAAGTAGCGTATAGAGAGAATAGTTTTGGTGTCATTTTACTCGCCCAGATGCGTCATTTTCAATTTACTGATTTACAACTTCGCCCCAATCCTTTGCTACTTGTTTTGGAAAATGTAGAAAAACCAGGAAACTTAGGGGCTATTTTACGCACAGCCGATGCGGCTAATGTAGATGCGGTCATTCTTTGCCAATCGCAAACCGATATATTTAATCCTAATGTGATTCGCTCAAGTTTGGGCTGTGTTTTTACGAAACCAATTGTACAATGTACCAATACAGAAGCTCTCCACTTTCTTAAAAATCAAGAAGTGCAAATTTTAGCAACTGCTCTTACCGCCTCTCTGCCCTATACAGAAATTAGTTATAGGCGAGCTACGGCAATCGTAATGGGAACAGAAGCAACGGGACTAACGGATTTTTGGCTACAAAATGCCTCTCAGAATATTATTATCCCAATGCAAGGAGAAATAGACTCTATGAATGTTTCGGTAACGGCTGCCATTATTACTTTTGAAGCCATAAGACAAAGAAATTTAAGTGTTTAAATTTTGTTTTTAAGCTAAAAAAAAGTTTAATTAGCAACTTGAAAAAATAGTAGGTATGGTTGTTCAGTATATCAAAGAATTATTACAAGAAACAGACGAGGTAATCGTTCAGGATTTGGGGACTTTTCAGGGAGCATACAGCAGTGCTGAAATTCACCCTGCTACACACGCCTTTACGCCACCCAGCAAAGCCATTAGCTTTAACGGAAAGCTCAAAATATCTAATCTGCAATTAGAAAATAAAATAGTAAAGGATACCGAAAAAACGGTAGATGAGGCAAAAGAAATCATACAAAACTTTGTAAGTACCCTAAAAATGAATTTAGGTATAGAAAAAAGAGTTAATTTGGAGGATTTGGGCGAGATGATTCTGCAATTAGATAACGAAATAGAGTTTAAGCAGAACAAAGAGCTCAATTTGCTTAGTGGTAGTTTCGGTTTGCCTGAAATTTACGCCAAACCTGTGGAGCGTAGTCAGGAGAAAAAAAGTAATATCCCCAACCAACAAAATATAAAAAATACTAATCACAAGCCACCCACCGAAAACACACAAAAAAGCTCTTGGGGAACAATCGCTGCCATCAGCTCTTTGGCTTTTGTGGTCTTGGCTGTTATCTATGTAGTGGCTATTGATAGCAGTCTGAATCCTTTTAAGTCTTTATTGGGTATCAATAATAAAAATAATGAAAATAAAAAAGAACTTGAAACAAAAGAAAACGACAGTACAGCTAACCAAGTAAACAATAACACAGACACTACACAAAAAGAAGACTCCAAGCAGTCAAATAGCCAAACTGACACTACTACGGCAAAGAAAGAAGAAGTAAAACCTGAAGAAAATACACCAAAGGAAGAAATAAAACCTGAGGAGAAGCCAAAAGAAGAAGAAAAACCTAAAGGTGATGGAATTTTGGTGAGCGAAAAGGCTGGTAAGTTTTTCATTGTAATTGGAGGTTTTGCAAGCCAAAATAATGCCTACAAAAAAGTGAGAGAGGTGAAAAATGAAGGCGTATCCAATGTAATGGTAATTCCTCCTTTTGATAACAGAAACTTGTATAGAGTAGGCGTGGGTGCTTTTACCAGCAAACAAGAAGCAGAAGCCAGTTTGGAAGATATAAAAAGTAAATATGGAGCTGATGTTTGGGTATTGAGATACTAAAAATGCGAACGATTCTCTTGCTGCTGGCATCTAATATTTTTATGACTTTTGCTTGGTACGGGCATCTTAAATTCAAAAACGTAAGTCTGTGGAAAGTAATCCTTGTTAGTTGGGTTATTGCTTTTTTTGAGTACTGTCTTCAAGTACCTGCTAATCGTTGGGGGCATCAATTTTTTTCGGCAGCACAACTCAAAATTATTCAAGAAGTAATTACCTTGCTTGTTTTTGCAATTTTCTCCGTCTGGTATCTAAAAGAGCCTTTTCGTTGGAACTATGCAGTAGCCTTCGTGCTTATTATTTTAGCCGCATTTTTTATGTTTAAGAAGTGGGATTAGCATCTCTTAAAAACAAAAAAATATTGTTTTTGTAGGAATTTTTATCAAAAAATATCAATATTGTATTTAAAAACAAATATTGAACATAAATTCTTACAATAATGGAAATTTTCGTTTTTACGGTAGTAATGTTGCACTTACTTTTAGGTTTTGGTTGGGCTTTATATAAAGTGAGTTACAAGAAAAAAGATGGTTCAGAAAAGAAAGAGTGAATATTTTTTTTTGTGAAACTTTTGATTGTAGAATATTTTTAAAATAAAAATAGTTTTTCTGATTTTTTGTTCTTAAAATTGAGACATACTCAAATATTGCTTAAAATCAGTCGCTTATGAAAAATTTAACAAAAAATACATTCCATAAAAATAACTTTATTACACTCATAGTTATTTTCTTGTTGGTGGGTTTAGGAGAGATTTCTGCACAAAGTAGAACGTATGCTATGCAATCTGCTGGGATAACCTATAAGGTGTATATTCATCAAGGTAGTAAAGTTTCAATTCAATTATACGATTCTCAAAGTAATCAGTGGGCGGCTACTACTCTTGTAGAAACTATAATGCCAGAGGAAGATGAGACGGGCGGACCTGTTCATAAAGTTCGAGCAAAAAATGGAACTATATATGAGATGAGTGAGCTGTTTAGTGGTAGTTGGAGTCTTTCTGTAAGGATAAATGGTAGATCCTTTACTTATCAATTAGAAAGTTCTAAGGAATAACATTTACAATGACAAGCGGGTGTTTATACTCGCTTATTTGCCCTACGATTTATTGATTCTTCCAAACTCAATAATATCAAAGTCGTAATCGTTTTTTTCATTCTTAAAGAAATGGATTTTATTCGTTTCCTGCCAATCTTGTGGGTTTACTACAGGGAAAAAGGTATCTCCTTTAGGCTCTGTTTGTACTTTTGTAAGAAAAATCTTTTCTACGGCTTTCTTTTGAAGAGCTTGTTGGTAAATTTCACCACCCCCAATGATAAAAATATTCTTACCAACAAAAGTTCGGGAAAAATCTATGGCAGCATCTAAACTATTTACGACATAACAGTCGTCGTAAGGGGGAACAAAGCGGCGGTTACGGCTAATGATGATATGAATACGATTGGGAAGCCGTCTTGGTAGAGATTCAAAAGTCTTGCGTCCCATAATAATCACATTATGTTCTGTAAGTTTTCTAAAAAAATTCATATCTTCAGCAAGATGCCAAGGAATTTTACCTTCGCTACCTATTACGTTGTTCTCCGCTACTGCTACAATTAGAGCCATCATAAACGAAAACCTTTTAAAAATTCTGACACAAACATACGTTTTTTACCTTCTAATTGCAAATCTAATATTTCTATCCAAGTATCTTTGGAGCGAAAAGCTAATTTTTGGTCTTCTATGCACCAATCGCCTACATTAGCTATTTTTGTAATGGTTTTAGAAGGAGTTACAGCAAAAATCTTGCAATTTTTGCCTTGTAGGCTTGTCCAAGCGGTTGGGTAGGGGGCAAGTCCACGTACAAAATTATGGATTTCATCAGAGTTTTTATGCCAATCTATTTGGCAGGTTTCTCTAAAAATTTTTGGTGCATGTGTAATTTCTCCTGTTTGCATTTGTGTTGTGATGTTACCTTTTTCGATGGCTTGTACGGTTTTTAGCACTAATTTAGCTCCTTTTAGCATCAGCCTTTCGTACAAATCTCCCGCAGTATCATTTATGGAGATACTTTCTTTTTCCTGAAAGATAACATTTCCTGTATCTATTTCGTGCTGCAAGAAGAAAGTTGTAAGGCCTGTTTCGCTTTCCCCGTTGATAATAGCCCAATTGATAGGGGCAGCACCTCTATATTTGGGTAGCAGTGAAGCGTGTAAGTTGAAAGTTCCTAAAGGTGGCATTGCCCAAACGAGCTCAGGCAGCATTCGGAAGGCTACTACAATTTGTAAATCCGCCTTGAGAGAGGCAAGTTCCTCTAAAAAATCTTCATTTTTGAGTTTTTCGGGTTGTAATAAGCGTAAGTTCTTGCTTAGGGCATATTTTTTTACTTCAGATATTTGTAGTTGTTTGCCTCGCCCTGCGGGTTTATCTGGAGCAGTAACGACTCCCACTATCTGGTAATTATTTTCTACCAAAATTTGTAAAGAGGCTACGGCAAAGTCAGGTGTTCCTAAAAAAATTATTCGCATTGGGTACAATTCTTGAGCTATGGTGTAAACAATTTTTATTAAGCAATGTTCAAAGAATAAGGCTGCGAAAATATTTTGTAAAATGCGAAGTTCAAAGTATTTTTGAGTTTTTCTTACAAAAAATGGAAATTTCTTATATTCTTTTGGGTACAAACTTGGGCGATAGAAACCAAAACTTACAAACTGCCCTTACGCACATAGAAAAAATAGGTGAAGTTATCAGTAAATCAAGTATCTATGAAAGCGAACCTTGGGGAGTGCAAAATCAGCAAAATTTCTTGAATATGGTGATAGAATTGCAAATAAACTTCAACCCACAAGAACTATTGAGCGAACTTTTGGCTATTGAAAAGAAAATGGGACGTGAAAGAAAGCAAAAATGGGAAGCACGTCTTATAGACTTGGATATTTTGTATTTTAAAAATTTGATAATCAATGAGTTAGATTTAGTTATACCACACCCATTTCTACAAGAAAGGCGTTTTACTTTAGAACCTCTTTGCGAGATAGCTCCTATGATGCTACATCCTATTTTATCAAAAACCAATGCCGAACTTTTAGAAATTTGCCCTGATAAACTCTTCGTAAGCAAATTAGGCGAGCTCACTAAGCTCTAACCAACGTATTTCTTTAAGGGCTAAAAGTTCCTCAATTTTTTTTATCTCAGCAGCCCAAAGACTGAGCTCTTGGTGAGAACCATTATTGTGATGAAGTTTCTGAATAAAATTTTGCTTTTCACTTTCCAATGCGGCTATTTCTTTTTCCAAATTCTCCAACTCTTGTTTCTCTTTGAAACTCAGTTTTTTCTTTGCCTCTTTTTCTGCTTCGGCTATACTTCCGCTTTGTTTTTTTTGAGAGGGCGTGGCATTACTTTTCTGTTTCATTAACTCGTCTTGCTCTTCACGATAATCCGTATAATTGCCATTGAAATCACGAATTTTTCCATTTCCTTCCATTACAAACAAGTGCTCTACAAGTTTATCCATAAAATAGCGGTCGTGGCTCACTATCAGCAGGCAACCTTGAAAGTTTTCTAAAAAGTCTTCTAAAATATTCAGCGTCTGAATATCCAAATCGTTGGTAGGCTCATCAAGAATCAGAAAATTAGGATTTTTAATCAATACTTCCATTAGTTGCAGTCTTCTTTTTTCGCCTCCGCTCAATTTTTCAATCATCTTATATTGTACTTCGGGCGGAAACAGAAATCTGTTGAGAAACTGAGAAGCTGTGATAACTTCACCATTGCTCAGTGTTACCACTTCAGCAATTTCCTTGATAAAATCAATTACTCTTTGTCCTTCTTTGTAGGAGAGCGTATCTTGCGAATAATAGCCAATTTGTAGGGTTTCGCCGTGTGTAATTTCGCCTTTATCGGTAGAAATAGCCTGTGTAAAAATTTTGAGTAAAGTAGATTTTCCCACGCCATTTTTCCCTACCAAACCTATTTTATCATTTTTTTTGAAAATATAGGAGAAATCATCAACGATTTTTTGTTCGCCAAAATTTTTATGTATATGACTGATTTCCAGAATTTTATTCCCAAGTCGGGTAGTTTTGGTGTCAATTTGGAGATTTTGTTCTTTTTTACCCGAATTGGCTTTTTCCTGAATTTTATAGAAGTTTTCTACTCTGTATTTAGCTTTTGTACCTCTCGCTTTGGGTTGTCGGCGTATCCAATCCAATTCTTTACGAAAGAGGTTTTTTGCTTTTTGTATCTCGGACTCTTCTATGGCTTCCCTTTCGGCTTTTTTTTCTAAGAAAAAGGCGTAATTTCCATTGTAGCCAAACATTTCTCCGTTATCAAGTTCCAGAATTTTATTACAAACTTTATCCAGAAAGTAGCGGTCGTGGCTTACGAGTAAAATAGACTTTTCGGAGAGGCTGAGATGGTACTCAAGCCACTCGATAGTTTCTATATCCAAATGGTTGGTAGGTTCGTC
>JANRLU010000270.1:0-1753 GCA_033762275.1 Thermonemataceae bacterium
CTTCTACGTTAGCGTGTTTGGTTTTGTCAAATATGAAGTAACTATCCTCTACGGCTATATCGTAGGTTATTTTCTCTACGGTATATTTTAATCTATTTTGATTTTTTTCAAAAATTTCCCAACTCTTGTTATGACTTATGAAATTTTATACAAAAGTGATTCTGAGATAATTTTCAAAGATAATTTTATGGTCCGTCACTTTGAAAAAAATGGAGATTCAATTTTTTCTGATTTAGGTGTATTTCTCGGTGTACATGATAATTTTATCAGCAACAAAGATGCCTATATAAACGATTTAATAGATTACTCTGGCTTTGATGCCAATAAATTAAATTATACTCCTAAAAGCCTTTATATGTTAGATGAAACCTATAAGAAGGCTAATAGCTTTAAAAAAAGGGTCAAATTTCCTAATTTATTTATAGAAGATTATCTATTTTTAGATATACCAGAAAATGTGGTTTGGGGTATGATAGCCTATACTGGGGAAGTAGTGATAAAAGAAACTAAGGGAAATTGGGTTCTAAAAAAAGAAGAATATCATTTTTCAGTGGGAAATATCAAAATTTATAGTTATATCCCTTATGTATATGGAAAAAAAGGAGATAAATATCCCATTCTTCAGTTAGTATTACTTCTATTCGAAGACTGCGGGGAGTTTGAGTTTTATCTTGCACCAAGGATTATAGCGGCATTAAAATTCGGAGTATCAAATACAGACATGTTTATATAAATAAGTGAATAAAATGAATCTCATTTATGCTTTTTATATACCAAATAGAAAATCTCATGTATAATTTGTTTTTTCTTGTTAGTAGCTGATATTCTTCCCCCTCCCAATTCGGAGGGGTTTGTTTTCAGTAATTTTTTTATAGATTTGCTTTGTTATCCTAAGGCTATGAAAAACATACTTTTAATCGTTTTTATCTTCTGTACTAATTGGCTTGTTTATGCCCAAAGTGTACAATCTTTGTATGTTCTTTATGAGGAGTCCAATAATAGTGAGAGAAAAGTTTTAGACGCTCATTGGAACTATGATAACTTTTCTATAAGTGAGGATGTTTTTATCTTTATGAAGATAATTTGTAACAATGTTCCTTTACGTGTAGCCACCATTAACAAGCGTAGCTCTATGGAGGTAGAGCAGTCTGAGCTTAGTGCCTTAAATGTACGAACTGATGTGGAAGTGAGAGCTATGATATCAGCAATGCCTTACGAAGAAGGCGTTCAGTATTTTATGGATTTAGAAAGAGAAAAGAAACTTTTTGTTGTGGAGATGCTCCCCAATAATAAAGCCCGTATTCATCAAGTAAGAAACATTACAAGCAGAGTAGATTAATTCCTCCCCCCTCCCAATTCGGAGGAGGAAGAGATTAAAGTAACAAGCTATTTTGCATACAACCAAGCTAAGGCTTTTTCTACGCTTGGGAAATTTTCAAAATCAAAGTTTCTTATCTGCTTGATAAAATGATTTACACTTCTCTCTGAAGCCAATTTATTAAAAATATCTTCCGATTCGGCACGAGCTACCCGCAAGCGATACCCCAAACTTTGAGCAGCTTTTTCAGCAATGGCAAAGAAATCTTGTACCAACCACTCCTCCGTACCTGGCGGAATGATTCGCTCTTGGCTTGCATTTATATAAAAATAAGCCGCCTTCTTTTCTTCTATCAAAAGCATAGCTCCTAACCATACTTGCTTGAACTCCTCTGCATTGAGAAAACCCAGAAACTCTAAGGTTACTGTATTTTTT
>JANRLU010000271.1:0-29848 GCA_033762275.1 Thermonemataceae bacterium
CAATTTTGAGCCCCTGCCTTTCCTCTATCACTTGTACAAACTGACTGGCTTGCATCAAGGAAGCAAAAGTACCTGTATCCAACCAAGCCGTTCCTCTATTAAGAATTTGTACTTTGAGCTTTCCTTGAGATAAATAAGCCTTATTTACATCTGTAATTTCATATTCTCCACGAGCCGAAGGAGCCAGAGTTTTTGCTATTTCTACCACATTGTTATCGTAAAAATACAAACCAGGCACCGCATAATTGGATTTAGGCTCTTTGGGCTTTTCTTCTATGGATAGTACATTCATTACTTTATCAAACTCTACAACACCGTATCTTTCAGGGTCATTTACGTGATAGGCAAATACAATACCTCCCTCAGGAGAGTTACAGGCTTGCAAAGTCTTAGAAAGTCCCGTTCCATAAAAAATATTATCCCCTAATACCAAAGCTACTTTATCACCAGCAATAAATTTTTCCCCTATCACAAAAGCCTGAGCCAAACCGTTAGGAACTTCCTGAACAGCGTACTCAAAACGGCAGCCTAAAGCAGTTCCATCTCCGAGAAGTTTTTGAAACAAAGGTAAATCGTGAGGAGTAGAAATAATGAGGATTTCCCTGATATGAGCCATCATCAAGATAGAAAGCGGATAATAAATCATGGGTTTATCATAAATCGGCATTATTTGCTTACTGATAGCCAAGGTAAGGGGGTGTAGGCGTGTCCCTGAACCACCCGCTAATATGATTCCTTTCATATAAATATATGTTATTTAATAATTTTCTTAAAATTCAATGTAAAATTGTTTTTTTTTAATGATATTGCAAAATAGTTTTTTATTTTGTTTATTTAATCACTTATTTTATGTTTTTTCTTAAAATTATTGCTAAGTTTTTGCTTTGGATAACTGGCTGGAAAATAGCAGGAAAACTCCCAGAAACAAAAAAAACCGTAATGATTGCTGCCCCTCATACAAGCAATTGGGACTTTTTCTATGCAATGTCTATATTCTCTGCTTTAGGGATACGAGTGAGGTTTTTGGGTAAAAAAAGTTTATTCAAATTCCCTTTAGGCTTGCTTATGAGGTTCTTCGGAGGTATTCCCGTGGATAGGTCTAAAAGTAATAACTTTGTAAGTGCTGCCGCCAAAATGATACGAGAATCTCAGGAAGAACTTATCATACTTGTTCCTGCCGAAGGAACAAGAGGTTATACAGAAAATTGGAAATCAGGCTTTTATTATATTGCTCAGGAGGCAGGCGTACCTATTAGTTTAGGTTTTTTGGATTATGCGAAAAAAGAAGGGGGATTTTTTCCGGATATGTTCTACCCAACAGGCAACTACGTTGAAGATTTGGAGAAAATACAACTCATCTACAAAGATGTACAAGGGAAATACCCTCAAAACTCTGCACTTTACAAAAAATTTGGTAATAAAATTATGCTTTGGTAAATGAACCCTTTAGAAAAATTATCCAAACAAGAGCTAATAGCAATGATTGAGGGCTTACAAGAAGCACAACAAGCTAATATGTTCAATCAGGAAGATATTTTTCGTTGGTATGACCGTTACAAAGTGATTTCTAAAATTTCTAAAGAAGGTATTTGGGAACTCAAAATACCTTCAAAATTTTCCCCTCAAAGCCCTATATTCTATTCTGATGAATTTATTAGGCTATTAGGCTATCGTAAAGACGATTTCGTGCAAGAGTTGGCTACCTTCCTTGCTATCATCAACCCTTCCCAACTCCACGAATTTGAGAAAAAACGACTTTCGTTTTTCAAGGGACAACTTCAAGATGATATTTTTGAATATGAGTTGCTTTTACTCACAAAAAAGGAAGGCTACAAATGGTTCAAGTTAAAATCAAAGCTTATCAAAGGTAAAAATAAAAAACCTTTGGTAGAAATAGGCGTGCTTAGCTCTATACATAGCAAAAAATTAGTAGAGGAAGCCCTTAAAAGAGGTAATCAAACCCTCAAATATATTAGCTATGCCAGCAAAGATGGCATTTATGATGTAAATTTATTAGATTATGAAGCAGAGTTTAGCGAAAATTTCTATTTGTTGCTTGGCTACAGCCCCAAAGAGGTAGAGTTTAGCTGGCAAAATTGGACTGACTTCATACACCCCGAAGATAAAGATAGCTTCATAGAAGCCTATAACAGATTTTTACTCAAAAAGCTAAATGCTTTCTCCAAAGAGTGCAGAATGCTCTGCCAAGATGGTAGCTACAAATGGGTGCTTAATAGAGCAAAAATGGTTCAGTTTGATGAGTATGGTGTCCCTATTCGTTTGATTGGCACTCTTACCAATATCCAGAAAATAAAAGAAGCAGAAGACAAACTCAGACAAGCCTACATAGAACTGCAAGCCTCTAAAGAAAATCTATTTCAATATGCCGAAGAAATAAAGACCACCTTAGAGCAGCTCAAACAGATGCAAGAACAACTCGTACAAGCTGAGAAAATGGCTTCCTTGGGTGTTTTGGTAGCAGGTATAGCCCACGAAATCAATAACCCTATCAGCTATATTTATGGTAGTGTAGAGGGACTGAAAAACAATATAGAAGATATGATGAGTGTCTTGGAAAGTTACGAAAAAATCAATAAAGATAATTTTGAAGAACAAAAAGCAGCTTTAGATACGCTAAAAAAGAAACTTGGTTTTGATGAAATTATTTTGGAAATGAAGGAACTGATTGAAAATATTTACATAGGAGCTAATCAAACCTCTGAAATAGTAAAAGGTTTGCGAAGTTTCTCAAGAAGTAATGACCAAGTACTGGAGGAAACAGACCTAAAAGAAGCCTTGGAAACAGCTTTAGTTTTGCTTAAAAATCAGTTTAAGGAGCATATTCAAGTAGAAAAATATTATGAAAATGTGCCAAAAATATGGGCTTATCCTGTTAAAATAAGCCAAGTATTTATGAACTTGCTCATCAATGCTATACACGCCATAGAAGCAAAGAAAAATACGATGGGCAAAATAATCATCAGCCTACAATCGGGAAAAGAATTTGTAAGTGTCAAAATCCAAGATGACGGTATTGGTATTAGTAGTGAGAAGCAAAAACGCATTTTTGAGCCTTTCTTCACAGATAAGGAAGTGGGCAAGGGAACGGGATTGGGGCTTTCGGTAAGTCTCGGAATTATACAAAGCCTTAATGGCAATATCAAAGTGTTTTCTGAAGAAGGCGTAGGAAGCACTTTTGAGGTACGCTTGCCTATCCTTAGGCCTAATCAAGAATAGTTTGCAATTAGCCAGAGCCGCTATGAATTGTAAAAAGGCGAGGGGAAATTCTTGTAATTTATCTTTCTTAGGAGAGACGTTTTGTAATTGTACTCAAACTAAATTGCTTTGCAAAAAACTTTACGAAAAAATAGGTTTTGAACAACTAAACCTCACAAAAGATATGTTTAAAATTGATAATATTTTTTACGATTATACAGCTATGACTTTGAATGTTGAGGCATTAAGAGAAAAAATAAAGTTATTTTTGTAGTATTTTTACAGATACAAAAAATTCCACTAATTTTGAACCACTTCATAAAATTTTCGCATTTAGACGTTTCATAATGAAAAAAACACACCCTGCTTTCAATATTTTTATCATTACTCTTATTGTATTAGGAGGAATATTTGTGGCTCAATTTATTGGCTTGCTACTTTCTTCTGGTATTTTCGGGCTTGGTATAGAGGAGTTGGCGGCAAGCCTTAGCAATCCTTCTGCCAAAGTGGCTCATACCAAAGAGATTTTCTGGATAGTGCAGAGTTTTTCTCTTGGTCTTGGAATGGGCGGCGGCGTTTTCTTATACCAAAAATTTGTTGCCCGAACAGCCTTTAATAGCTTTGATAGAGAAAAAAATATACAAATCCCTTTGCTTGCTTTGGCAGTTTTTATTTTCGTGGCAGCTTTCGCTCCAAGTGCTGAGTTGATGTATTGGAACAGCCAAATCAATTTTGGCAGTTTTGATGAAAGTATACGAGCAATGGAAAAAAACGCAGAAATAGCCACCAAAGTTATTACAGATATGCAAAACTTTGGTGAAATGTTTGTTGTATTGCTTGTCATTGCGGTTATTCCGGCATTTGCCGAAGAGCTTTTATTTAGAGCATTATTACAAAACGAACTACAAAGGTGGTTCAAGAAACCTCATTTAGCTATCTGGCTGACAGCTATTATTTTCTCTGCTATTCATTTTCAGTTTTTGGGCTTTCTGCCAAGAATGTTTTTGGGCTTATTGTTAGGATATCTATACTTTTGGTCAGGTAATCTCGGCTACTCCATTGCTGGGCATTTTGCTAATAACGCTTTTCAGGTATTGCTTTTGTTTGCCCAACAACAAAAATGGATAGCAACAGAGATAGAACACATGGAGAGCATTCCTCTTATTTTTCTGCTACCAAGCATACTATTATTAGTTGCTTTGGTATGGTTTTTCTACATAAACATAAAAAGGCGAAATTAAGCCTTGCTATTCTTTGTAGCTTCTGATAGGGTGTCTGTTGAACACCTTAGTTTCATCAAAAAGTTTGCGGTAGGTAACATGTTTTTTACAAATGCTAAACTCTAAGTTTTCCATCAGTTTGAGCATTGGCGGGTTAAAATCTCCTATCCAGTTAAGTTCTAAATCTACATAAGGGAAATTTGTTTTGGCAGTTTCTCGTTCCAGACATACAGAGAGAGCTGCATCAAGCCCTTTACCATGATGCGATTTGGCAACCCCAAAAGCCATACCCAAGACACGCGTACAAGAGTGCTTCCATTGGTGGTACACAAATTTTATCTTCCCTAAAATATCTAATTTCCCTTCTACATATTTAAAAATCTGATTGAGCTCGGGCAAGAAAATCCCAAAAGCGACAGGTTCATCTTGATAATAACCAAAAGTAATTAGCCTTTCATCAATGATAGGTTTCATTTTTTGCATAATTTTCTCAGCTTCTTCTTTTGTCATTTCACTCAGACCTTCTGCCAAAGCAAAACTTTTATTATAGATTTGCCTGAAATCTTCTGCATATTTTTCAATAGATTTCAGTTTTATATTTTCAAAGTGATAGTTATCATCTGAAAAAACTCTATTAGCTTTTTCGTGTATTTTTTGGCTTAAGCCATATACCTTTCTAAAAAAAGTGTACTGGTTGAAATAGACCTGAAAGCCGTACTTTTCAAAAAAATCTTTGTAATAAGCAAAATTATAGTTTTGTTGATAATTCGGCTCTCTATCAAAACCCTCTACAAGCAAGCCCCAAAATTTATCGCGTCCTCCAAAATTTATAGAGCCATCCATCGCTTCGCATTTACGCTCTTGTAGCCAATTTTTGCAGGCGTCAAACAGCATAAAAGCTGCCTTTTCATCATTGATACACTCAAAGAAGCCCATTCCGCCGGTAGCTTGGTCATTATTTTTGAGTTTAGTTTTTTCGTTTATAAAAACTGCTACACGTCCAATTACCTCTTTGCTTTCATTTTGAAGTAAAAAACGCGTACATTCGCCATACTGAAAAGCAGGATTTTGGTTTTTATCAAATACATTTCTGACATCTTTATCCAAGGGGCGTACCCACTGGGGCGTATCAGCATAAAGTTTTAGGGGTAGTTCAAAAAACTCTTTTTCTAATTGGGCTGTGTTTACTTCAATGATTTTCATTAAAATTAGATTTATTTATCTTTTCGTTCTTTAGCGTGTTTCGTTTCTTTTATACTTCTAAAAAATTCTTTCCAAGCTGTGGGGCTAAATAAATTGAGCGTTGGCAAACTATTACCTACGCCTTGCTTTGCTTGATTTTCTAGTTGTTTTTGCGTGGCACTCTTGCTATCTTGTGGGATTTCGCGTGCTGCATCTTGCATTTTTCCTTTCTCCAAATTCTTTTTCATAGCTTTCTCTTCAGGACTTTCCGTTTCCACGCTCAAAAAAGCCTCTTTAAAAGAATCTTTATCAGAGTAAGGATATACCTGAACGGGAGCTATCATTTCTACGGCTTCCTCAAGTAAAAATGTAACCGAATAAGATTTTTCTTGATTAGTAGGCACTACATAAAAAGATATTCTATGATTTACTGAGCGTACGACTAAACTATCACCAGGTAATACCCTCAACAAAAAAGCTCCCTTTTCATCAGACAAAACGCCTCTGCCTGCTTGTGGAATGATTATGCGGGCTGCCTCAATAGGCTTTTTAGTTGCTTTATCCAATAGCAAGCCTGATAATGTAATATTTTGGGCACTCAATTGAAGTACCCCAAATAAGAATCCTATAATCAGATATTTTTTCATAGTACTGCTTTGTTTGTTAGTTATTATGTTCTTCTAAGGCTTCCCAATACTCCACTGCTCTGCGTAAGTGAGGTATTACGATAGTGCCACCTATTAAATTTGCTATAGCAAATACTTCAAAGATTTGCTCTTTGCTGATACCTATCTCGTGGCATTTGCCAATATGATATTTGATGCAATCATCACAGCGTAAAACCATTGAACAAGCCAACCCTATCATTTCTTTGGTAGCTATATCCAAAGCCCCGTCAGTGTAGCAATTAGCATCTAAATTGAAAATCCTTTTGAGCACAAGATTATCCGCCCCCAAAATTTTTTCGTTCATTTTGCTACGATACGCATTGAACTCCTCAACTAAATTAGTCATTTTATTAGATTTTTTTAAATATTAAGACTCAAAAATATATTTTTTTTCAGTATTTTGATAATTTTTTTGGCTATTTAAAATTTGCTATGTATATTCACAACTCAAAAAAAAGGTTTATTATGGATAATTTCAATGACGTATCTGCATCAAGTAATAAATTAGATGAAATCAAAAAAATTATTTTTGGTGAAGAGATAAGAAGCTACAACGGTGAAATAGAAAACCTGCGAAAAAGTATAGAAAGCTATCGCACAGAAATTTCTGTGAAAATAGACGAAGTGAAAATAGAGTTACTGAAATCTATTGAAAGCGTGGAAAGCCGTGTGTTGGAGAAAGTAGTTTCTGTAAAACAGAACCTAAATCAAGAGCTAGAGCAGCATCGCCGTAATGCTGTAAGCAAAAACTCTTTAGGTAATATTTTTGAAGATATTTCTAAAACCTTAGCTCAATAAGAACTATGGAGGATATAAACATCAATGAAAGTAGCTTCAAAAAAAATGAAGATTTTCCCACAGAGGACGTTTCAAGCTACAAAGAAGCTATTTTGAACCCTGATAAACAAGAATTGGAAGTAAAATTTCAGGGAATGAAAGATTTGTTTACTTCTATCATTACTGAAAATCGGAAAGATTATGAAAAGCAGCTCAACGAAATAAAGGGCGTGTTCTCCTCAGTGATTGAAGAAAATAGAAAGCAAATGCAACATCAAATGCAGGACATCTATAAAGCCCTGCCACGCTTGCTTAGCGAAGCTGAAAAACTTCGTAAGCAAGAGGAATACGTTACTATCAATGATGAAGATAACTTTGGAGCAAGAGCCAGTAAAATGACGAAACTCGGAGCTATTAAGGAGTTTATCATTGGTAAGGATTCTAAGGAGCTGAAAGAGAAGTTGGAAAATGCCTACCTACTTATCAACGATTCTATTGATGAAGACCAAAAGCATCTCAATAATGCCGTTGAAGAAATTTATGATAGACTCAATAAAATGGAAAAACGCGTAATAGAGGAGTTGGAGAAAATGGGTCAGGCTTACCGCTTAGAACTTAAAGAGGTTGCTATCCTACAAGCTAATAAATCTGATACGTACAGAATTTTACGCCAAACCGCAGAATTATTGCGTTTGGGAAAAGTACAGCAAAACACCCCCATTATTTAATATTTTCCCGATAGCTCTTTTTTAGCTGGGTTATCGGGAATTAAATTTTTTCGTAAAAGGAAATGAACTGAGGGTAAATACGTTCGAATTGCTCTTTGTTTAGGCTAAATTCGCCATATTTGATGTAGGCAAATAAACGAACTTGGTAGCTAAAGTCATCATAAAGTTTCTTTTTATTATTCCTTAGCTCTTGCAAATATTCCGTATTTGTTTTTTCTTTCTGGATATGCACTAAACTTTTTTGAGATAAAAGCCACAAAGATTTTAGATAAGCATAACGAATAGCTTCATTGTAATTTCCATTTGAAAGAGCTTTTTGAATTTGGCTATCCAAGTCATTTTTTTGTAAGTGAGTCAAATCCTGCTCACTGAAAGTATCAGGCTTGATTTTTGTGTTCTTTCTAAATAAAAAAGCAGGGTTGATACCTAATAAAAATAGGAGAAGAAAAATAATAGCAATAGCTGCTGCTATGTAAATAGCATTTTCGCCCAAGCGAAAAGAAGGGTTATAGTTTATTCCTTCTACTCTTCTTACTTTTTCTATATCAATTTCTTGATTTTTTTGATTTTTATTTTTTTTAGCTTGCTCATAACGCCACTGCTTCCATTGCCAATCTGCATCACTTTCGGAGTAGCTTTCCACATCTTCTTGGCTGTAATCAAAGTCTGGATTGTTGCGAAGCTCTTGGAGACGTTCTTTTTTAAATTTTCTTACCTCTATGGGGCTGCTATCTGTTTTGAAAGCCTCTTGCCCCCAAACCATTTGCCAAGTGAGCAGTAAATAGAGTAGTAAAAATAAACTTTTTCTGTTATACATTTTCTCAGATTTTGCTCTACAAATATACAGATTTTATCTATCGTACCAAGTTCTTTTACGGTCTACTTTCAAATCTTTTAATGTAGAGGCATTGGCGTTGAGCCTGAATGAGTATGACTGATATTGCCCAAAAGGTTGCCAATCAAAAGCCATTTGCCAACAATGTAAGTTTCTTGTAAAACTAAACATTGAAGCTCCAAAGTTTTTTGCTTGAAAATCATAATTGCTATTGAAATTGAGCTTCCAATTTTTTGTCAGACTAATATCACCTCTAAAATTGAGGGTTTGTGTTATACTTTTAGTCGGAATATTAGTGATAGAAAGATTATAGCCCAAAGCCAAACTCCAGTCTACATCAAAATCTACGTATTTATTTACATCGCCAAAAGAGCTTTGCACTACACCTTGTTGCATCGTGTTATTAGAACCAAAAGTATTGAGTAAGTCCTGATTAGCTCTCAAAGCAGTATTTTCAGCGGGCTTTTTAGTGTTGGCTGCTGCTTGCTCGCTTTTTTTCTTAAAAAAATTAGGATTAATCGTGGTGGAAAAGGATAAATTAGAGTTGGTGATTTTCCCCAAACGACCATTCGCCCAAGCCAAATCAAAAGTTTTTTTCTTTACTTCTGTCGTCCCACTGATAGTATCTTTATAGAGATAAGGGTCAAGGGTAGAGGTAAAATTCACATCAATTCTACCAAAAAGCCTTGTTCTTGCACTGATATTCACATTTCCCCAAGCAAATTGCCCTTTTGCTTTATCAGCAAGCATATTATAGCCTGTACTAAAGGAGAGTTCATCTAAGAGTTTTATTTTTTCGGGCTTTGCTCCTGCCGTGTCAGCATTCGGGCGAAGTTTGGCTTCTATGGTATTTCTAAGGCTTATTCCCAAATTGGCACTTTTCCCAACCCCCACATCGCTACCTAAAAATTTAGGCAAATCGCTGTAAATTGCTGTTTTAGTACTGTTATTATAGCCTGTTTGTACTTGTTTTTGGAAAAATCCATATTGCTCTGTGGAGAAATCTGGGGTGTAGGAGAGCGAAACATTAGGAATCATTGTATGGCGAATAGCCTGCAAACGCCCTTTGCTATTCGGGAAATTGTAAAATCCATAAATATTTGTTCCCAAACTCCCCGAAAAACTATATCGGTAAGAAGTGCCCCAACGATTAAGCGTATCTACGTTCACTGCTCCTGTTGTATCTGTCTTGGGTATCCATTCATAACTAAGTTGTTTTTGGTAAAAAGTTTGACTGATATTAGTGGAGGCAGAGGCATTGAAATATTTGAGTATCTTGAAAGGAATAGATAAAGTACTATTGTGGCTCAGATTGATTTTAGCATTTTGCAAGAATAAGCTAAAATTTTCGGGCTTAAAGGCATAGATACTATCTTTGCGAGTTTCGGTGGTGGCAAAAGAATAGTTTGAGCCTCCCACCCTATTGCTAATTACATTGGAGAAGCCTAAATTATAGTTGAATCCAACATTTGAGAGAAAACTACGCGAACTTTTTACCAACTTCCTGAAAGGAAAAATTTGGTTCATCGTAAAATTAGCATCTGGGAAATAAACGCTGACTTCGTTATTACTTAGGTTTTGTTGGTGCCTGCCCGTGAGCGAAAGCGAAAATGGTAAATTTCGAAAAGTTTTGGAATAACTAATGGAAGAACTCAGATTGGTATTGACAAGCGTTTGAATATTATTGGTACTGGTTCTATTAAAATTTTGACTGGCAATATTAGCGTTAGCAGAAAAACGCCCCGTCCCCTTACTTTCTGGTGTATGGCTCCAAGAAAGACTAAACTGACCACTTTTCACTCTGTTAAACTCGTCAAGTGGGTTATCAAAGAGACTTCTGTAACTAAAATTTAATCCGCCACGATAGGCATATCTCTTTTGGTAAGTCATCACGTTACCTATTCCCCAATTTCCATAAGTATAAATTTCGCCTGTAATGCGAGCATCAAGGTAATCGCTGATAGCCCAATAATACCCACCTCCTCTAAGAAAAAAACCATTTTCACGAGATTCGCCATACTCAGGAATAAGTATACCTGAAGTTTTTTCTTGTGGTTTAGGAAATATCCCAAAAGCAAAGCCCAAAGGTGTAGGAACATCACCTACTTCCATATAAAAAGGACCTACAATTACGTTTTGCTTTTTTGTAATTTTTATTTTTTTGGCTACAATTCTAAAATGAGGGTGAGCCAAGTCGCAAGTAGTATAGTGTCCATCACTAATACATAAAATATTTTCTTCATCTTTTTTGACCCTTTTCCCTGCAATAAAACCCTCCCCTTGTTTGGTTACTACATTGAAAATCAAGCCTTTTTGGGTATTTAAGTTGTAATCCACAGAGTCCATTACAAATTCGTCTGTATTTTCTTTTAAAAAGGGCTTATCCAGCATTTTCTCCTTATTCAGACTATCAAATTTTGGGCGAGCTTGGACGATTTGGGCTTCCATATCCATAAAAATACGGGCTGATTTTAGCTGTGTTTGTCCATAATCAATTTGAGCTTTTTCATATAAAGCGACTTTTTTCTTTTTTACTTGCACTTTAATAGAGTCTTTGGCACTAAACTTGACAGTTGTTTTGAGTTTAGTATTCTTACTTGTGGGTAATGTATCTTTTGTACCATTCACTACCACTTTGTTGCTATCCAAAGAAATTTGTAAAGTATCTGTTTTTTGTGCAAATGCCTGATTTGCTTTCAAATAAAAAGCTGTAAACACAAAAAAAATAATAAAAAATCGTATATTTGCCAGAAATAACGGTATTAAGTTCATATAAAAAACTCTAAAAGCAATGCAAATGTCTAAAAGAATTGTACAAAATGCTATATTCTTAGCAATTATTGTGCTAATTTCATTTTCTTTTGCTTTCCATAAAGGCATAAAACCAGAAATAAGAAAATATAAAATTCGTACAGTTGTCATAGATGCAGGACATGGCGGGCACGACCCTGGTGCCCTAAGCCCGAGCAAAAATACAAAAGAAAAAGATATTACCCTACCCGTTGCCTTAGAACTTGGTGAAACCATTAAAAAATATATGCCAGAAGTAAAGGTGATTTTTACCAGAAATTCTGATAAGTTCGTAGAACTCTACAAAAGAGCCCAAGTTGCTAATGAAAATGATGCCGATGTATTTATTTCTATTCATTGTAACGCTATGGACGTAAAGAAAAATAAAAAAAGTGCAGAAACAAAAGGTATGGAAGTGTACGTAATGGGAACACACGTAAGCAAAGAAAACTTAGACGTAGCTAAAAGAGAAAACGAAGTAATTTTATTGGAAACTGGCTACAAGAAAAATTACAAAGGTTTTGACCCCAACTCGCCACAAGCCTATATCACGCTCACCTCTATACAAAATAATTATTTAGAAAACAGCCTCCGACTTTCTATGCTTATTGATAAACAATTCACGGAAAGGCTGAACCGACAAAGCAGAGGCGTAAAACAAGCTGGTTTCTTGGTGCTAAGAGAAATTGCAAGCACAAGTATTCTGGTAGAGTTGGGCTATCTTTCCAATTCTGAGGAAGAAACCTACCTTAAAGACCCTTGGAATCAAACACTAATGGCTTCTGCTATCTTTAGAGCTTTCAGAGACTATAAAAATGAAGTAGAAAAATAATTTGATTTTCTATAATAATTTATTTCCTAAAGAGTTTTTACTACAAGTATCTATTAAATTATACCTTTATGTTGCAGTTTTTTAAGTTCGTGGGAGCTACTATTGTAGGGCTTTTCTTGTTTAGCTTCATTGCTATTTTGTTCTTAGCAGGTATAGGAAGCGCTATTTCAAGTTCTGATACACCTAAAATTAAAGATAAAAGCGTTCTCTACCTCAATCTCTCTAAACCCATTGCCGAAAGAGCAGAAGAAAACCCTTTAAAGGATTTAGACATTCCTTTTGGTAATACTTCTGCCAAAGCTGGACTCTTAGAGATTGTTCAAGCTATCAAAAATGCTAAAAATGATAAAAAAATAAAAGGTATTTATATCAATACGCAAAGCGTAGGAACGGGCTACGCTGCCCTTAAAGAAATAAGAGATGCCCTCATTGATTTTAAAAAATCTAATAAATTTATTTATGCCTATGGCGAGTATTACACCGAAGGGGCTTACTATCTGGCTTCGGTAGCTGATAGAATTTACCTGAATCCTGTCGGAATTATAGAGTTCAATGGGATTTACTCCGAAACGCCTTTCATAAAGGGAACTTTGGAGAAATTAGAGGTGAAACCAGAAATTTTCAGGGTGGGTGAATTTAAAAGTGCCATAGAACCCCTCATTTTGGAGAAGATGAGCGAGGCAAATCGCCTGCAAACACAAGCCTACTTGAATGATATTTATAGCGTTTTCTTGGAAGATATTAGTATTTCTCGCAAAATTAGTGTGGAGCAATTACGCCAAACCGCTGACTCTATGTTGGTGCGTAGCCCTGATGATGCCCTTCGTTATCAGTTGGCAACGCATCTTGCTTACGAAGATGAAGTATTAGAGTTTATGAGAAAAGAACTCAAGGTAGATAAAAAAGAAAAAATACAATTAGTAAGTGTAGGAACATACTACAAGTCTATTGAAAGTAAGTATGCAAAAGGCAAGATAGCCGTATTGTTTGCTGAAGGGGAAATCAATAGTGGTAAAAGTGATGAGGGTAGCATCGGCTCCGAAAGTATCGTAGCCGAACTTCGCAAACTTCGCAAAGATGCGAATGTGAAAGCAGTTGTTATTCGTATCAACTCACCAGGTGGAAGTGCCTTAGCTTCCGATGTAATGTGGAGGGAAATTATGCTTACTAAAAAAGAAAAACCTGTGATTGCTTCTATGTCTAATGTAGCGGCTTCGGGTGGTTATTATATGGCGATGGCTTGTGATACGATTGTCGCCCAACCTAATACCATTACAGGCTCTATTGGTATTTTTGGGGTTCTGTTTAATGCAGAAAATTTACTCAAAAATAAATTGGGAGTTGTTACAGACCGCGTAAGTACAGGTAAATTTTCGGATATAGGTAACCCTGTGCGTAGCATCAGCGAGCAAGAAAGAACAATTATTCAGCGTAATGTAGAACGAGGTTATGAAACTTTCACGGGCAAAGCTGCTCAGGGACGTAGAATGTCAGTGGAGAATCTTAAAAAAATAGCCTCTGGGCGTGTGTGGTCTGGTAAGCAAGCCAAAGAAAACGGCTTGGTTGATATATTGGGAAGCTTGGAGGTAGCCATAGATATTGCTGCCAAAAAAGCCAAAATCAAAGAGTACCAAGTGAAATATTACCCTGTTCAAAAAGACTTTTTTGCCAAACTAAGTGGCAAGCAAAAAGAAGAAACCCTCCTAAGAAAACATCTTGGCGAAGAAAATTACCATTATTACCAAACTTTACAAAAAATAAAAAACTGGCAAGGCTTACAAGCACGTTTGCCTTTTGACATCATTATCAAATAAATTTATTTTGAAAAAAATCATTGTTGAAAAAATCATTTTAGGAATAGACCCTGGCACGCGTATAATGGGTTATGGCATTTTGAAAATTCTTAGCCAAAAGATTGAAGTTTTGCAGTACGGGGTCATTCAGTTGGAAAAATACAAAAATCAAGAACTCAAATTAAAAAAAATTTTTGAGCGTGTAACCCAAATCATAGATGAATACTTGCCCGATGAGGTGGCTTTAGAAGCTCCTTTTTTTGGAAAAAATGTACAATCTATGCTCAAATTGGGCAGGGCTCAAGGGGTAGCGATGACAGCCGCTCTTATGCGAGAAATCCCTATTACCGAATACGCCCCCCGAAAAGTAAAGCAAGCCGTTACGGGTAAAGGAACTGCCTCCAAAGAAGAGCTTGCCACAATGCTTGAGAAAACCCTACAAATTCAGTTTGCCGATAATACACTTTTAGACGCTTCTGACGCTTTGGGTGTGGCTTTATGCCATCATTACCAAGGTGGCGTAAAAACGAATAAAGCCAAAGGTTGGTCAGATTTCTTGAAAGAAAACCCTCAAAAAATTAAAAAGTAGCTACGCACTGCAAGTGCGTAGCTACACAAAAACCAAAACATTATTTACAAGATAAAATCCTATCTTAGCCTGAGAGCTATGGTGATAAGACTTTACACAATGGGAAAATCTTTAAGGCTTTTGATTTATTCAGGCATATATTTCAGAAATTCTTCCAGCTCTTTGTTGGTTAGGTTATCTTTTTCAGATTTGTCATAAATGGCGATAAGAAAAACGGTTTCTTCAGCAATTATGAAATTGGTAATCACCCTTGCCCCTCCAGATTTACCTTTGCCTTTGGAAGCAATAGCAATTCGTATTTTGTAACAGTTATTACCAAGTTTAGTGCCTTGCTCAGGATTTTGCTCTAAACTTTCCAAGAGTTTAGCAAACTCATCTTTAAGCGAAGGGTATTTTTTAGCGAGCCGCTTAAGTTGCTTATCAAAAGGTGGTATGGAAAGAACCTTATAGCTCATTCAATAAATCTTTTGCAGGACGGGCTTTTAATTTCCCTTTACGTACCAAAGCAAGATTATCAACAGCTTCTTTTATTTCTTCTATCAGCAAAGCCTTTTCATCAGAAATCATTTTTGCTTTTACATAGGATAAGCCTTTCAGCACTTCCAATAAATGAGTAGCTTTGTTATCTTTTATATCCAATAAAACTTTCATTACTCAATTTTTTAAATGGTGATACTCCCTGCATTTTTCGCTAAAGATAAAAATTTCTCATTTGGGAAACAATTTTTATTGAAAATTTCACTTTTTAGGTTTTTACTCTGCTAATTGGGGGGATATGCTTAAAATAACTTTTATTTAACCCTATAAGGTTTTTTAAGACCCTTATAGGGGTTTTGGTAATTTTATCATAAATTCAGGTTTTTGTTTTGTGAGGTGGTAATCATTCTATAAAATTATCACTCAAATCATACCCCAAAACTATTTTAATTTATCTGGAAGGTGTTTTACTGGAATAATTTTTACTTTTTGATTATCATTTACTACCACTAAATAAATATTAAAGGACACAAAATATTCTCTTATCAATTTATCTAATTGATAATCATTCTCAATAGTCATTGAGTATATCATTTGGTCTCTTTCTGTCATTTTTGACATTTTTTTCAATCTTTCTATTCTTATTTTTTCTTCTTTCTGATGCAATATATTATCTATTTGCTTCTGGGTTTTTATTTTCGTTTTTATTTGTTTAATATTCATCTCCCGAATTAAAGAACTATCTGCATTATTAAAATAAAATTGTAAATGAGTAGATTTCACCTGATACAGATAAAAGACAGCTCCTTTTATGGTTGGTAAGTTTGTATTATTAGAACTTATATCATAAGCCGATAACTTAATGTTATGACTTACACTCATCTCTCTCTCTGAAACCTGAATAAACAATGTGTCTTCGGTTTGTCCAAAAGCGTCATTCAAAATAACAAGAAATAATAAGGGCAAGAAACTTCTCATAAAATAATTAGTTACTACAATTTACAGGATAAAGTTCTGATATAAAAAACAGATAAGAATTAAAAGACTCTTTATCTGATTGTGGTAAGTTGTTCCAAGCTATTGTCCCTTTTAAGCCATCCCAAGCAAGAGCATGTGCCTCTTCCAGAGACAAATTTTCATCAAATAACATCAATTTTTGTGCCATTATTCCAATATAATGAGCTGCCATTTGTTGGTGTTGGGGTTTTTGTTCTCTGTTTCCTTTAAAAAAATTTAACTCTATAAGGGTTTTTGGTATTTAGAATTGAAACTAGTAGCTACGCACTGCAGTGCGTAGCTACACAAAAACCAAAACATTATTTATAAGATAAAATCCTATTTTAGCCTGAGAGCTATGGTGATAAGACTTTATACAATAAAATCTTTAAGACCTTATAGGGTTTTTGGTACTGAAACCTGAATAAATAATGTATATTTCATTTGTCCAAAAGCATTATTTAAAAGAATCTGGCATAGGCTTAACTGGTATAATTTTAGCCCTTTGCGTCTTCTCATCTTTTACCACTAAAAATAACTTGCTGCTCATTAAATACTGATTTATTTTCTCATAGGCTTTAGTAATGCGTGGCTCTGGTAATAAAATGGATTCCTTCATTTCCATCATTTTAATTCTATCTGATTCTTTTTGGTCTTCTATTCTTTCTTTTTCAGAAATTTTGTCTAAAAGAATTGATAATTGTTTTTTAGATAAAACCTTCATTTTTTTTAGTTCTTCAAAACTTACTTCTTTGATTTCAACACTATCTTTGTGAAAAAAGATATAAGGAAAATAGTAATCTACTTTAGAAGATTTAGTAGTATCTATATCTCGTTCGTATTCCCATGGTATAGGGCGGTTTCTAAGAGGAATTCTAGGATTTTTTGATGTGTGTTCTATCAATAAAGTATCTTGTGCTTGTGCAATATTTTGCAAACATAGAAGGAAAAATATAATAAAAAGTTTCATAATTATGGGCAGTTTTTAGGAAAATTTGCTCTTATAAAGTCCAATTCTTGTTCAATTTCCTCTCTCTCGGTTTGGCTCAAGTTTTTGTAAGCTATTGTAGATAGCTCAGGTTTAGCGTCATAAAGCCCTACCCAAGCAAGAGCCTCAGCCTGCTCTTCTGTTAAGCTTTCATCAAACAACATCAATTTTTGTGCCATTATTCCAATATAATGAGCTGCCATTTGTTGGTGTTGGGGGGCTTTTGTTCTCCGTTTCCTTAAAAAAAATTTAACTCTATAAGGGTTTTTGATATTTAGAATCGAAACTAGTAGATACGCACTGCAGTGCGTATCTACCTATTAAATGCCTATCTACTATTAAAAAACCAAAACATTATTTACAAGATAAATGACATTTATCTACCTTCCAACATCTTTATATAAGTTTGCATAAATGTCCAATTTTCTCATTTGCAAATCCATTTGATGTTTTACAGTTTTTCTTTATCAATTTTTGGTTTCTCAAGTAATAAAACTTCACAAGAAAAAAATTTATCTTTGTAAAAGCTCTACTTTTATACTTTCCTCTTGTTTTATAATTCCATCTTGGATTGGACGATTAGCTATGTACTTGCTTGCTTTTATTAATCCAGTTTTTTTATCAACTTTTATCCAATGTAAGTTATGCTCATTAAAAGGGGGAGGTGCTACCATTTCTAAGTCTAAATAAATATATTTCCTTGTTACTTTTGACACCTTAAAATTTTTCAAAAAATCATATCCCACGATATTTTCCTTCCTTGACCAAACCATACCCTTGCTTACAGGAGCATCAGGAAAATATAAAGGTGTAGCGAAGCCTCCCAATATAAATACTTGTATTTCTGAGATTTCTAGAAATTCAATTTCATAATTTTTCTTCAATATAAAATTAAAACTTGTATCAAAATAAGAACGTACCTTATCTCTCATGGACTCAAAACCTTCTCGTGAGTTATCCATCTCAAGTCCCTCTAAATTACAACTCACCAAGTAATTTCCTAAAGAATCTACTTGAAGAATTTTCAGTAAAAGTTTGCTCACAGTATTATATTCTCTTTCATTTGGTGCTGAAACTTTAGAAACAGAGCTTACCCTAATTCTATCCCCCTTTTTTAGCTTTACAGATAATTGTGAATAACTATTTAAAGATAAAGCTATAAATGCAAAAATAAAGAAGTACGCCTTCATAAATATTTATTGGTTAGTCGGTTTTTTTTGAGTGACACCTGGTATAATATTATTTAGCCCATCAGGGTTATACTCAGGGTCAAAGAAATCTATTGTAGAAGACAGGGGAGACAAGTAAATCATTCTTCCAATAATTATCCCATCATAGCAAGCATTAGCAAAACTATTATTAGTAACACCTGCCCCAAGCCCTCCTACTATTGAATATCCAACTTTATTATTAAACAAATCCATTTCTTTTTCTAATTTAAGTTGAGTGGGAACTTGGGACTCATGAGCTATACCAAGTAACACGGCAGGGTATCCAAAATCTCTAAAATTCATGCCGTAAAAAAACGCATGCCTGAAAGCGTCTGATTTATCATTCAAGCCATTTACTCCAAATCTCGATCTAGTTTCTTGTTCAGCTATACCTTTATTTCTAACCATTATTGGAATTACCCAGTAGATTTTAAGTCCGAGTATTATCTTCAACTCTTCTGGAGTTATATTCTGATTTTGCGGCTCAATTCCTATTTGTACATTATTTATTATCCAACTTTCATCATTCCACCACTCAAATGGATATCCCATATCCCTGCCTGGATAATCATCTTCAGAATAGTTTATAGGTACTTCAGTAGCCTGAACATAAACTTTTATAAGACTATATAAAAAATCGTTATAGTCAATATTGTTATTGTTAAAAACCATGTAATGAACGCCATAATGGTGTAAATAATTTATAGTTAAAGAATTATTTATATGCTCCTCCAAATCTTGATTCTGAACAAGATTCAAGAACTCATCTCTTGATAACCATTGTAATGGCAAAGGAGCATCTTTTATGTAATTGTATACAATCGGATGGTCAACCATGAATTGACTTATGTAGTTATTTAGTGTTTCCATAATTATTGAGTTTTCCTCTATCTCTTGACCAAAGAATTGTGTTATCTCACTTAACTCACTTGAGGGCAATACCTGAGAAGGCGGCATTTCTGGCGGTGTAACGCCATTACAAATATCATCACAAAGCTCAGGGTTGTCTCTAAACGTATCAAGGCAGCCTTGGCAGTCCATTGTAGGGTCGGGATATACAGGGGGTTGATAAGGTGGGTAAGTGGGTGTAGGAGTGGGTGTTGTATTACCTCCACCACCACTGGGATCACCTGGATTTTGAGGATTTTCAGAAGGATGGAAACATTGTAACTCATAGTAACCTAACTCTACAAATCTTATGCAGGGGTCAATTTTTGGGGGAGGTGCTGCCCCCTCAGTTCTACTGGTCATAGGGTCTCTCTCGCATTCCCAGCCAGTATGTATCCATACCATTTGGCAATTATCTAAACTCTCTCCTCTGTTGTTTGTAGACAGGTTTCTTTTAGCAATGTTTTTTATTTTTCCGTTATCCATTTCATAACCATTGACAAAGTTTTCATTCCAGTCCAAAAATAATATCCAACCAGAAAAATCAGTGTCCCACTTATTTTGTTGGTTTCTCTCCATTCTCTTGGCATCACCATATTTATTAATATACTCTTTTTTACCAATAGCCAACATTAAATAAGTTTGAAACGTACCATTGCTTTGCTGATACATCACTAATCTACTGATAGATTGATTAGCCTGAACATTCAGACTATCCCCGCTAGCAGCTTCAAAAATAATTTTCTTACCATCCAAAGAAAACTCAATATCTACCTCTACAACATTTTTTCCTCTGTATTGGTACGTTCTTGATTTAGACCAATTGATATTTCTATCAAGTGTTTTCTTGGTAGTTCTTCCCCCTTGTTTATTCACACTATTCTGAACATTCATAACAAACCAATTTTGTGCTTGTGTTAGTATGTCGCCACTAGTATTATTAATGTGGTTAATTTTGGGGGTAGTTAATAAGTCTCTTTTAGTGTTGCAAGAGACAAAAATTAAACCAAATAGGCTTAGAATAAATAAAATATTTTTTTTTCATAAAAATTTTTTTGCAAAATTATTTGAAATTTTAGTATTTGTGACTATTTTTGAGTTGTTATTTACTACTTAAAATTACAATTTTACACTATGAGTATAAGTATTTATCGCTTAGGGGAGCAAATCAAAAAATTCAGGGAGTTGCGGAATTATACCCAAGAGCACCTCGCCGAGCGGCTTGAGATGTCGGCTCAGGGCTATGCAAAATAGAGCGAAACGAAGTAGAGGTAACCCTCCAAAAGCTACAACGCATCGCAGATATACTCGGCACAACTATTCAGGATATTTTAGGCTTTGAAGATAGATTTGTATTCAATAACCAAGAATGTAATAATATTGGAGTTGTTAATGCGGCTCATTTTCAAGAATTTCAGAAATTGTATGAGGCTCGTATTGCAGATATGCAAAAGGAAATAGAACGCCTACATCAGCTTTTAGCCAAAGCCTTAGATAAATAAAAATACACCCAAACTAAATTAGTTTTTAAAAACCTATAAGGTTTTATACTTGAAAGTTTGTCTTTTAAATACAAGTAATTTATTAAACCTTATAGATTTCAGTATAAAACAGATACAGCTCGCAGCGTATCTGTTCGTTTCTACTTCAATTCCACAAATTCCTCTACTTGCTCTGCCAAAAGAGCTAATCCTAATACTTCTCTGGCTTCTTTTACGTAGTGTATTTGTAAGTCATTAAGATAATGAGCGGGAATCTCGGCTATATCTTTTTGGTTTTTTTCTGATAAAATCACTTCTGTAATACCCGCTCGGATAGCCGCTAATATTTTCTCTCTGATGCCGCCCACTGGCAATACTTTACCTCTCAAAGTAATTTCGCCTGTCATCGCAAGTTTCTCTTTTACTTTTCTTTGTGTATATACCGAAGCCAAAGAAGTGAGTAGCGTTATCCCTGCCGAAGGTCCATCTTTGGGTACAGCCCCTGCGGGTATATGTACGTGAAGGTCGTAGTTATCAAAAATCTGATAATCAATAGCTAAATCATCAGCGTGAGCCTTGAGATAAGATAAAGCAGTAATGACAGATTCTTTCATCACCTCGCCCAATTGCCCTGAAAGCGTAAATTTTCCTTTCCCTTTGCTCAAAGAGGACTCTATGAAGAGGATTTCACCACCAGCGGCTGTCCAAGCCAAGCCCGTAACAATTCCTGCCATTCGTTCTGCTTGATAAAGCTCTTTTTCAAAAATAGGCTTACCTAAAAAGTTTTCAACCTGATTTGCACTGATACGCTTAGGATAGTCTTCTTTGGCTGCCACATTTTTAGCTATTTTTCGGGCTAAACTTCCAATTTGTCTTTCCAGATTTCTCACCCCCGACTCCCTCGTATAATCTTCAATGATTTTTACGATGGCTTCGTCAGTTAGTTGTAATGAGCTGTTTTTCAAGCCATTATTCTCTTTTTGTTTTTTGATGAGATGTTTTTTAGCGATTTGTAATTTTTCTTGGGTAGTATACCCACTCAGCTCAATGATTTCCATTCTATCTCTCAGGGCAGGGTGTATCGTATCCAGCGTATTGGCAGTAGCAATAAACAAAACTTTGGATAAATCGTACTCTACTTCCAGATAATTATCCAGAAAAGTGCTGTTTTGCTCAGGGTCTAATACCTCCAACAAAGCGGAAGCTGGGTCTCCTTTGTAATCTGCCCCGATTTTGTCTATTTCATCAAGAATAATGATAGGATTGGAAGTTCCTGCTTTTTTGATATTACTAATGATTTTTCCGGGCATTGCTCCTATGTAAGTTTTTCTGTGCCCTCTTATTTCGGCTTCATCATGCAAACCTCCCAAAGAAAGCCTAATATATTTTCTTCCCATAGCTTTGGCGATTGACTTCCCTAAAGAAGTTTTCCCTACACCCGGAGGTCCGTATAAACATAAAATTGCTCCATTCAGAGATTTACGAAGTTGGAGTACTGCCAAGTGCTCAATAATGCGTTCTTTTACTTTTTCCAAGCCGAAATGGTCTGTATCCAAAACTTCTTGTGCGTGCTTTAAGTCTAAGTTATCTTCTGAATACTCGCCCCAAGGCAAATCCAAAAGCAACTCTATGTAATTGAGAGAGATACCATATTCAGGAGAGGAAGAGTTGGCTCTTTGTAACCTCACTAGTTCTTTTTCAAAGTGTTTGGCTACTGCCTCCGACCATTTTTTATTCTTGGCTTTTAGTTTTAACTCCTCTATACGTACGCCCCCTACTTCGTCCCCAAGTTCATCTTGGAGTACCTTGAGCTGTTGTCGAAGAAAATAATCTCTTTGCTGTTGCTCCATATCGTTGTGAGCTTTATTTTGGATTTCATACTTTAGCTCCAACATTTGTAACTCGTCCAGAAGCAACTCTAAAAGTCTGTTCGCTCTATCCAGCCCCGTGTTATTTTCTAAAAGTTCTTGTTTTTCAAATACTTCTGCATTAAGATTAGAAGCTAAAAAATGTGTAAGAAAATTGAGTGAATCTATATTTTCTAAAGCTATTTGTGCTTCTTGCGGAATATCGGGGTTAAGTTTGAGGATTTTGAGAGCAGTATCCTTCAGAGATGCTTTGAGGGCTTTTATTTCTTTAGTTTCTCTATTGGGGAAAGTCTCATTAAGCGTAATAATATTTGCTAAAATATAAGGGTCTTCTGCCAAAAACTCACTCACATAGAATCTTTTTTTACCCTGAATAATAATAGTTACATTGCCATCGGGCAGTGTAATCATCTTTATAATTTGGGCTATCGTACCATATTGATACAAAGAAGAAGAATGAGGCTCTTCCTCTTGCGGGTTTTTTTGGGCAACTACCCCAATAAGCTTATCGCCTTTATTAGCTTTTTTTACTAATTTGAGAGCTTTTTTTCTACTTACAGTAACGGGAATAACTACACCAGGAAACAACACTGTATTACGAACAGGTAAAATACCTATTTGAGGGGGGAAGTCTTTTTCTTCATTTTTTTTGTTATCAAACAAATCGGAGAGGTCTATTTCTTCACTATTGCCCGTATCTACGACTAATAAGGGTGTATGATTTTTGCGGTAACTCATAATATTTTTGCTAAAATTTGCGTAAGTAATACATATTTTTCTGACTTTTTGTCAGTTTTTGTATGTTTTTTGTGGTTATTATCTTTATTTCTTGAATTTATACGTTGCGTACAGATGAGGTTCAAGCTACGTGCCAAATATTTCTATGGAAAAATATTTGTAAGGCACAAATGAAAATTAAAAAAATTTTTTTTGTAGGTTTGCAAGTCAAGTGATAGCTTAAAATCGGGGAACTTTTATGAAATTCTATCTAATATTTTTGATAATATCGCTATCTTTAGCTTGTTTAGATGCCATTGGGCAAATAGACAAGGTGAAATCGCAGGGTGTTGTAAAGCTCAAAGACCCCATAGTCGCTAAAAATAAAGAAAGCGTTTTTAATTTTAAGAATATCAATCATATTAAATTCTATTACAACGAAAAGCAGTTTAAAAAAATAGATAAACTCATTAAAAATAGGGATTTCCAGAACGCCTACCCCCTTTTATTTGACTATGTAATGCAGTTTGGTATAGAGAATTTCTACAAAGATGCTGAAAAAATGTGGCAACTTGCCAAAATGATAGAACTTCTTGATGATTTTGAGGCTTCCAAAAGTCTTTATCGTACCATTCTCAAGCATCACAAAGGAGCGGAAGTAAAGGCTTTAGAGCTTCACTACGATTCTATGATGGTCAATCAGAAAAGCTATTATGTTCCCATAGAGTATTACTACGAGTTGGTAGAATACCGAAAACTGATAGATACATTACTCCCCCCAAAAGAAATTCTTTTGGAAATGGATTATGCCATCAACTCTCCCAAAGCCGACTATGCCCCCACCGTCAATATGAATGATAGCATTCTTATTTTTAGCTCCAAAAGAAAAACTAAAAACGTAATGGCTATCAAACAAGATGTCAAAGCGAATGAAGACATTTTTTATAGCCAAAAACTTGACGCTACCTATTGGAGTGATGCTAAAGAGTTTAAGGGACTCAACACTAACTACAATGAGGGCTCTGCTCATATCAGTAAAGATGGAAAAACCATGTACTTTTCTCGTTGTGATGCCCCTGATGGCTTCGGTAATTGTGATTTGTATGTAGCCTTTATGCAAAAAGATAGCTCTTGGAAAGTAAAAAATTTAGGGGCAAATGTCAATAGTGTAGCTTGGGATTCTCACCCTTCCCTCTCAAGAAACGAAGATACCCTATATTTTGCTTCGGACAGGCTTGGCGGCTTTGGTTTATCAGATATTTATTTTACCTATAAACTTTCTGATGGCTCTTGGGCTCAACCACAAAACATGGGACCTACCATCAATACTCGCCAAAGCGAAGTAAGTCCCTATACTCATCCCAAATATGATTTATTATACTTTAGCTCTAATGGACACTTACTCAATTTTGGGGGATTTGATATTTACAAGTCTTACAAGTATCTTAAAAGATGGCAAGAACCCGTTAATTTAGGACCTTTGGTAAACGGTATTGATGACGAATATTATTTTGCCATTGATGATAAAGCCAAAAATTTGTACTACGCTAAAGCCTCTGAAGATAACCCCGAAAATCTAAACTTATACTCTTTTCCTGTGCCAATGGAAGCCCAACCAACCGCTACAATTGTCTTCAAAGGACGCGTATTAGATGCCGAAACAGGCAATCCTTTTCAGGGAATCGTATCCATTATAGACTTGGATAACGGTATAGAAGTTGCTCCCAAGTATCTACGACCCGATGGCTCTTACGAGTTTGACCTTATCAAAAATAATAATTATTTAGTCATTATTACTGGTGATGACTTTTTTAGAATAGAAAAAAAGTTTTTCCTCACGGAAAATACCGAAATGGAGTTTAAAGCGGAGTCTATCAAGTTTAATAAATGGAAATTTGCCTCTTTAGAGTTTGAAGGAAATAGTGCCAAAGTAGCTAAAGAAATGGAAGGTGATTTGATGAAAGTTGTGTATTTTATGGCTGACCATCCCAGTATTCGTATTAAAATTAGCGGTCATACGGACTCTGATGGTAATGAAGAAGCCAATCTCAAACTCTCTCAAGCCCGAGCAGATGCCATCAAAGATTTTATCATTCAAAAAGGAAAAATCTCCCCAAGTCGGATAGAAGCCATCGGATACGGAGATACCAAACCTATCGTACCCGAACAAAGCCCAGAAGATAAAAAACTGAATAGACGCGTAGAATTTGAAATCTTACTGAAAAACTAAATCTAACAGAAAATAGCTCAAAGGCTTTTGGAGTAGTAAAGTTTTTTAACTAATTTTGCCGACTAATCAACTCATTTCCAAAAATGAAGCAACTCATTGAAGATATAAATATTTTGGAGCAAGAGAGTAGCGAAAACTGCGAAACCGTAAGAATTTCCAAAGAAGAAAATACAGGCAAGCAAAGAAAACTTTATATTGAAAGTTATGGTTGCCAAATGAATTTCTCCGACTCGGAGATTGTGAGTGCTGTAATGGCTGAAAATGGCTTTGATACCACTTCACAGCCAGAAAATGCTGATCTTATTTTTCTTAATACTTGTGCTATCAGAGATAATGCTGAGCAAAAAGTAAGACATAGATTACAACATTTGCGTGGGCTCAAAAAGAAAAAACCAGCAATGCTTATAGGAGTTTTGGGTTGTATGGCAGAACGCCTAAAAAACAAACTTCTGGAAGAAGAAAAAATCGTGGATATTGTCGCCGGACCTGATGCTTATAGGGACTTGCCCAAACTTATCCAAGAAGCAGACGAAGGGAACAAGGCTATCAATGTTTTTCTTTCTAGGGAAGAAACCTACGCAGATATCAACCCTGTACGCCTGAACTCTAATGGCTTGACAGCTTTTGTTTCTATTATGAGAGGCTGTGATAATATGTGTTCGTTTTGCGTTGTACCTTTCACACGGGGGCGTGAGCGTAGCCGAAACCCTTATTCTATCCTTGCAGAGTGCCAAGATTTGTTTGAAAACGGTTACCGAGAAGTTACACTTTTAGGTCAGAATGTAGATTCTTATTTCTGGACAGCCAAAGAAGATATTATTTCTCTCAAAACCTACCAAAAAGCCATAGAAACAGGTGAAAATTTTGATGATACAGAAACTTGTAACTTTGCCCAACTTTTGGAAAAAGTTGCTCAAATATCGCCTTTATTACGTATTCGCTTTTCTACCTCACATCCGAAAGATATTACCAATGAGGTACTTTACACAATGAAAAAATACGAAAATATCTGTAAATATATACATCTACCCGTGCAAAGTGGTAATAACAGAATTTTGGAACTAATGAATAGAACTTACACAAGAGAATGGTATTTGGAGAGAATAGCCGCCATTAGAAATATTTTGGGCGAAACTTGTGGGATTTCTTCGGATATGATTGCAGGTTTTTGTACTGAAACAGAAGCAGAACATCAAGATACACTCTCTTTGATGCGTATAGTGAAATATGATTTTTCGTATATGTTCTATTATTCGGAACGACCCGCCACCCCTGCCGAGAAAAAACTTGAAGATGATATTGACCTTGAAACTAAAAAAAGACGACTCAACGAAATTATCGCTCTTCAAAATGAACTTTCTCTACAACGCAATCAGTTGGATGTGGGGCAAATACATAAAGTTTTGGTAGAAGGCTTTTCCAAACGCTCTGAAGAATATTTACAAGGAAGAAACTCAGCCAATAAAGTGATTATTTTCCCTAAGAAAAATCACCAAAAAGGCGACTATGTAGAGGTTTTGGTAAAAGATTGTAATTCAGCTACTTTATTTGGTGAAGCTATTTAATTTTTTTATTTTTTTTAACCACTCCGCTGAAACGGAGCTAATTAGGTTGATTTATGGAACAAAACACAGAAAAACAGCAAGAGTATTGGGTACTCCTCTATTATTGTTACAGCTACATCGCTGACCCCGAAGCCTACCGAGATGAACATCATCTCTTTTGTATCCAAAATAATATTTTGGGTAGGATTATCATCGCCCAAGAAGGGCTAAATGGTACTATTTCTGGTACAAAAGAAAGTTGCGAAAAATATATGGCGTACGTACTTGCTGATGAGCGTTTCTCCAAAACGGAGTTTAAAATAGAATCAGCCAATAACCACACGTTCAAAAAAATAAACGTTCGCCTAAAACCTGAAATTGTACACGCAGGCTTACCACATATCAACCCAAACGATAGAACAGGTATTCACTTAGAGCCAAAAGATTTTTTAGCACTCAAAGACGAGGAAGACGTTGTTATCTTAGATGCACGCTCCAATTACGAGCATAAATTGGGTAGATTCAAAAATGCTATTACGTTGGATATAGATAATTTCCGTGAATTTCCAGAAAAAGTGAAAGAAATTTATCCACTTTTGCAGGGTAAAAAAATTATTACTTATTGCACAGGCGGCATTAAATGCGAAAAAGCAAGTGCCTTTTTGTTGGAGCAAGGTTTTGAGAATGTTTATCAGCTACACGGAGGCATTATCAAACACGGTTTGGAGGCTGGAGGTGAAGATTTTGAAGGCAAATGCTATGTATTTGATAACCGCATCACCGCAGAAGTTAATACCGTAAATCCGAGCGTCATTTCTCATTGCCACATCTGCGGTACTGAATGTGATAGAATGGTAAACTGTGCCAATCCTCATTGTAATAACCACTTGGCTATCTGCGAGAAATGTGGTTGGGAATATGAAGGTGCTTGCTCTGCTACCTGCAAAGAAGACCCTGATAAAAGACCTTATGACGGAACTGGCTATTATCAGAAAAAAACCAATGGCTACAACGCCTATAAAGGTTGGAAGCAACAACACAAAGAGCATTTGCAGCATATATAACCTTTTTTAAATAAAATAGTCGTTTATTGAGCAATTTTTAACAAACAAACATAAAATTATGAAAATAGCAGTTATAGGAACTGGTTACGTTGGTTTAGTTACAGGGACTTGTTTAGCCGAAACAGGCAATACTGTTACTTGTGTGGATATCAACGAAGAAAAAGTAAAAAAACTACAAGCAGGTACTATTACTATTTATGAACCTGGTTTAGATATTCTCTTTGAAAGAAATATTGCTCAAAATAGACTTAAATTCACTACTTCATTGGAAGAAGGTATCAAAGATGCTAAAATCATTTTTCTTGCCTTACCTACGCCTCCTGGCGAAGATGGCTCTGCCGACCTCAAATATATTTTGGGGGTAGCTGATGACTTAGGGAAAATTCTCAAAGATTATGCAGTCATCGTAGATAAAAGTACTGTGCCTGTTGGTACAGCCGAAAAAGTAACTGAACGCATTGCAGCTAATGCCAAAGTAGCCTTTGATGTGGTGTCCAATCCTGAATTTTTAAGAGAAGGTGTAGCCGTAGAAGATTTTATGAAGCCTGATAGAATAGTAATTGGCACAAGTTCAGAAAAGGCTCAGAAACTAATGGAGCAACTTTATCTACCTTTTGTAAGGCAAGGTAACCCCATTATTTTTATGAGTGAACGCTCCGCAGAAATGACCAAATATGCCGCTAATGCCTTTCTTGCCACTAAAATAACCTTTATGAACGAGATAGCTAATCTTTGCGAAAAGGTAGGAGCTAATGTAGATGACATCAGAAAAGGTATAGGAGCAGATACTCGCATTGGCAAACGCTTTTTATTTGCAGGTATCGGCTATGGAGGTAGTTGCTTCCCTAAAGATGTGCAGGCTCTCGCTAAAACCTCAGAAGATAACGGTTATGAGTTTAGTATTCTAAAATCTGTAATGAATGTAAATGATAAACAAAAAACTAAACTCCTTGCACCACTAATGCAATATTTTAATGGAAATGTTGCAGGCAAACAGATAGCTATTTGGGGCTTGGCTTTCAAACCTTATACTGATGACATCAGAGAAGCTCCCGCCTTAGAGAACATTAGAATTTTATTAGAAAATGGAGCAAAAATCAGAGCTTATGACCCCGAAGCCATGGAAAATGTAAAGCAAATATTGGGCGATAGTATAGAATATGCTGATAGCCCTTATGGTGCCTTGCTCAATTCTGATGCTCTGATGATTATGACAGAATGGCCTGTATTCAGAACGCCTGATTTTGATGTAATGGTTACTTTATTAAAAAATAAAGTAATTTTTGATGGCAGAAACCTTTACGAGCCTGAAGATATGCAAAGTACAGGTTTTGAGTATTATAGCATTGGGAGATAAAATGCACAAAAAAAAGGCATCTATTGTAATAGGATTGGGTTTTGGAGATGAAGGAAAAGGGCTAACTACCCATTTTCTTTCTCTTCAAAGCCCAAATTCTTTGGTAATTAGGTTCAACGGAGGACAGCAAGCAGGGCATACTGTCAGAACAAAACAAGGAAAAAACCACATCTTCTCTAACTTTGGAGCGGGTACTTTCAGCCAAATACCTACTTATTGGTCTCAATTTTGTACTTTTTCGCCTTCCTCCTTGCTCAAAGAGTACGAAATGTTACAACAACAAATTCAGCATTTGCCTATTCTGTGGGTAGACAAACTCTGCCCCGTTACCACACATTACGATATACTTTTTAATCGTTTGAGCGAGCAATACAGAGGATTACAGAAACACGGAAGC
>JANRLU010000272.1:0-30186 GCA_033762275.1 Thermonemataceae bacterium
GTATGGCTTTCCAAACCAGCATAACTCACAGCCGATACTTTAGGGTGTTGCTCCAGCCATTTGGCTAATGCTAAGGCATTCTCTACGGTTCTTTGTACTCTCAACGATAATGTTTCCAGACCTTGTAATAATAGAAACGAATTGAAAGGGCTAATTGCTGTCCCGAAATCTCGTAAACCTTCCACACGAGCACGAATGATATAAGCAATATTAGGCAGACCTAAGGGGTTGGCTTCACCGAAAGTTTCCCAAAAATTAAGCCCATGATACCCCTCAGAAGGCTCAGAAAATTGAGGAAATTTACCATTACCCCAATTAAACTTACCCGAATCAATCACTACGCCGCCGATACTTGTCCCATGCCCGCCTATCCACTTCGTGGCAGAAGCTACTACCACAGCCGCCCCGTGTTTGATAGGTTGGCACAAATACCCTCCCGCTCCAAAGGTGTTATCTACAATCAAAGGAATGCCGTATTTCTCCCCTAATTTTGCCAATGCCTCCAAATCCGCTACTATAGAACTCGGATTACTGATAGTTTCTACGTAAATGGCTTTGGTTTTTTCATCAATCAACTTTTCAAAACTTTCTATTTCGTTATTTTCAGCAAAACGAGCCTCTATACCCAAACGCTTAAAAGCTACTTTAAACTGATTATAGGTACCTCCATACAAGTAAGGACTTGAAATAAAATTTTCACCTGCTTGCAAAATATTATTTAGAGCAATAAACTGAGCCGCCTGCCCCGAACTCACTACCAAAGCTGCCACACCACCCTCCAATAAAGCGAGACGTTGCTCCAAAACATCATTGGTTGGATTCATTATTCTTGTATAAATGTTTCCAAACTCTTTTAAAGCAAATAGATTTGCTCCATGAGCGGCATTTTTAAAGTTGTAAGAGGTAGTTTGGTAAATAGGTACGGCTCTTGAGCCTGTTGTAGGGTCTGGCTCCTGCCCGCCGTGAATTTGTAAGGTTTCGAAATGATAATTGCGTTTGTTTGACATACAATAAATGGATTTTATAGGTGAGAAAATAAAAAATACACTAACTCTAATCGTATATACCAATACGATAAAAGAATATAGGCAAGTAGACACGAAGATTTATCGTGCTAAATGCTTGGACAACAACAACAACAAAATGTGGAGAAACTCAAAGAGGATTTCGCTAAACTTTTGAACAAGAGTGGTTTTTGGGATAAGTTCTTTCTTTTCATTTTTTTCTGATTTTATATTTCCTAAACTTTTTAGGTAGGAATTAGCACCTTACTTGGAGCAGGTTGCCAGTGATTCATAGAGCCTATTCTCTCCTCACTTCTTTATAAATTCAGCTTTTTGTTTAGCTGATTTAACTTGCTGCAAAAGTATAAATAAAAAATATACCTGCAAAATAAATATTCTTTTTTTTCTAAAAATTGCATAAAAAAGGCTCTACAAGTTAAAAATCGTAGAGCCCTTTTTAATTTAAAAATTTGATTATTAGTTTATTACTATTTTTTTAACTGCTGTCCCTTTCTCAGTATCTATGTATAAGAAATAAACTCCTTTTGGTAAATTTGTCAAATCAAAATTAGGCATTTTATCTTCAACATTTTTGCTATAAACCAACATTCCAATTGAGTTATACATTGAAATAAAATTTGCTCTTGTATTTATCTTTGATAAATCTACTGTGAATTTACCTTTTGTAGGGTTAGGATAAACTCCTATGGCGTTATTCAATTCGTTGCTAATGGCTAAGGCGGAATCATCAAGTGTCGTAGCATTTGCCGTATTACTATAAGCCGAGTTACCTCCAGCATTGTAAGCCCGAACTCGGTAATAATAAGTCGTATTTGCTGATAATCCTGTATTGGAATAGCTCGTTACATTTGCTCCCAAACTTGCTATCTCTGTGAAATTTGTACCATCTAAAGAGTTTTCTACTTTGTAGCCTGTTTCATTGCTGGCATTATCCAACCAAGTCAAATCTATTTGAGAACTTGATACTGCTGTTGCTTGCAAAGTGCTAGGGGCTGAAGGGGGAGCAGGTAATACTCCTGTTATGTTTATATTATCTATATAAATTCTGTTACTATAATTATCAGTAAGTTTAAATCTGAATAGTACAGAGTTATTTCCTATCAAAGAAGAAATATCAGCATTTTCTAAACGCCATTGCCCTGCGGTAGGTGCTGTAAAATCTGTGGAACTTGAAGTGGGTGAAGTAGTAGCCAAAGCCGTGCCTGTTTTCTGCCAAACATTTGAGTAAGTCTGCCCACAATCAGTACTTGCTTGCAACTCCAAAGTAGCATAATCTGTTTGGTAACCCGTATAAGCCAAGTAAAAAGCAAAATTAGCACTGGTGTAAGACCTTAAATCTACGGCTGGTGCATTTAAGTACAAGGCATTTGTACCAATATTATTGTTAAAGAGGTCTACGGTTGCTGACTTTGTACCTGATTGCCCCACAGAATTACTGATTCCCCAGTTCACGTTACCACCAGAGTTATTGGCAGTCCATCCTGCCACGGGTGTTATTTCAAAACCCTCCGTAAATGGCAAAGTACTTGTACTTCTTACAATAATTGTTTGGCTTTTGGTATCTGTATCAAGACCATTACCCACCGTCAAAGAAATTGTATAAGTTCCTGATTGATTAAATGTAACGGTATGAGGTCCTTGTGTAGAAGCTGTACTTGGTGTAGCTCCACCAATATTTGTTGCATCAAAATTCCAAGACCAAGAGTTGATAGTAGGAGCAGAAGCGACCTTAGTAGAGGCATCTGTAAAGGTAATTGTTTGTCCCAAGCAAATTGTAGTAGCCGAACTAGAGAAATTTGCAAATACCGCATTTGGATTAGCCGCTATTCCCGTTACTATCAAAGAATAGTTTTGAGGGTTAGAACCTTGCAAAGTACCCTTATGATTTATAGTGATTGTATAAGTAACTCCTACCGTAGGGTTATTGATGATAATTTTTTCTACATTATCTCTTGTGTTATCTGCCTGTGTAGCTGCATTAGAAGGATTGGCAGGATCAAGTTTCCAAGGATAATAAGTATTAGCGGCTTGGGTAACACGCAAATCTAAGTCATTTACAAGCATAGCTTGTGTACTATTGAGTGTACCATCAGCCAAAGGTGTTGCGGCAGGATCACTCCATACGATTGTAACCTCTATAGGTGTGGTATTATCTAAAGCCGTTACGTTCAGCGTATAAGAACCTCCGTTATTTAGCGTTCTTTCATCTATAATACTAGAAGTGTTTCTCTGAGTAATTACATTAGCCGCTTTTTCAGCATTAACCAAACCCCAGCCAAAAGCATAATCAGGACCAGGATTAGCCCCCGCTTCATCAGCCGTATGAATTGCCAAAGCTTTTAGCGTAGTAGCACGCATAAAACTGCCACTATTAAGATTTTTATAGTGTTGTTGTAACAAAGTAAGCGTTCCTGTTACATTAGGCGAAGCCATTGATGTTCCATCATAGGTATCATAATCCGTATTGCCCGAACTCACTGACGAATAAACACTTACGCCATTACCTACAACATCTGGTTTTATTCTTCCATCATCAGAGCAACCCCAAGAGCTAAAAGATGACATCGTTACGCTACTGGGTCCTGTATAGTTTGCCACATCATTCACAGCCCCTACCACCAAATTATTTTTTGCAGTAGCAGAGCCCGAAATTAAATTATAGCCTGTTGTTCCAAAAACGCCACCAGGGTTATAGCCTGCTCCTCTATCATTACCCGCCGCTTTCACTATTAAGTAATAAGGAGCATCATTAGCTATTTGATCCCAAGCCTGAGCACCACTATCATAAAAACCAAACATCCAAGTTGGTAAAGCCGCAGCATTGTAACCATAAGAATGATTAGAAATTAGTAAGCCTAAAGCCGCCTGATTAGCCATTTCAGCATCATCATTATTCCATTCATTCGCCCATAAATCTGCTTGGTGAGCCATTCCTTTAGCATTTGCATCAACTCCACTGGCAATCAGTGTACCTGCTACATGTGTAGCGTGTGCATTATTTCCGTTAGGTGTAGTAAAAGTTACGCCATCTTTGTGGGTTACTCTTGAGCCAAACTCTTGGTGTGTATTTCTTACGGGTCCTCCGTCCCATTCTCCTACTATCATTCCTTGCCCGTTAAGGTTTAAGCCCAAACTACCACCTGTCCAGAGTTTGTTCGCTCTTGTTGTGATAGCTGCATTTAGATTGCTTTGTGTAATGTAATAAATGGGATTCCCCTGTTTATCAACTCTTTGTAGCTCTGCCATTCTACCATCAGGAAGAATATGTATGGGCTGCCAACCTTTTTGCTTGGCAATAGCGAGAGCCTTTCTTTTTTCTTCATAAAATCTTTTGCTGAAAGTTTCATTCAACTCTCTTAAATGTTGGGTGTTTGTCTTTTGGATAATTCCTTCTCTCTCTGAGAGTGTTTGCCCAAAAGTTGTTTGTATGAACAGAGTCATAGCAAACATAAGTAGGGTAATTTTCTTCATAATAGCTAAAAAAGAGGTTTAATAAGGGCGAATTTATGATTTATTTTCCTACAAAACAAACATTATTTGCTTGTTTGAGAAAGTACAGAATTTTATTATGTAAGTAAAGTAAAAAATTATTCACAAATTTGTTCTAATTTCTGATAAAAGTACAATTTTTCGCTTTCAGGCAATAATTTTGGATACAAGATTTTCACTAAATCTTCCAAAATTATTTCGGGATGCACCACACCACTTTCCCAAAAATCATTCCCCCCTTTTACTGCGATACGTTTGTTTCTATCATAAATCTTTTGATTTTTTACAGCATTCACAAACTTTAAATCGCAAAGTACTTTTTTTACTTCAAAAGAATTTACATCTACATTTAGCCACACATCTGCGTTTTTAAATTTTTGTAACACAATTTCTTTATTTAAAGGAAGACTACCTGTTCCTTTTTCATCAGCAAAAGCGTAGAACGCTCCTGCATCTTTGAGAAAAGTTGCTCCAAAACTTTCACCTGCTGATACATACCAAGTTTCTTTGTTGGGTACGCCAATCGCAACGCTTTTTTTATTTTTTATTTTTTCTGTTTCAGCCTTGATAGCCAAGTATTTACTGCTTATATTCTCAAAAAAAGCTTCAGCTTCTTGTTCTTTATCCAACAACACAGCCATTACTTTTATCCACTCTGCTTTCCCTAAAGGGTGATTTTCAAGCCATTCAGAATTGATAAAAACGGCTATATCCGTTTCTTCTATCTTTTTGTACACGCTCATCTGCGAAGCCTCCATTCCTGAAACCATCAATAAATCGGGTTGTAGGGCTATTATTTTTTCCACTTCTATTTGTTGGTCTGATAGCGAGACTATTTGACCTTTTTCTACTTTTTTACGTATCGCCGAAGAGTAAACATACTCCAAACTACTCGCTCCCACCAAAGCATCTAAGCCACCTAAAGCCTCCAAAAGAGCCAAATGGGTTGTAGATGTGCAGATAATTTTTTGAATTGGTGTTTTTATGAAAGGTATTTTTTGTAACTGGCTTGGTATAAGTTTTTTATTTTTTGCCAATACAAAACGCAGCGTATCCCGCTTATCCGTGTAAGGTTGTAAAACGGATAGAATCTTATAATTCTTAAAAACTTCTATCCGAAAACCTTTTGCATATTTTGGCTGGATAACTTTGAGAATAGTTTCAGTATGTTGAACATTTTGTTTGGATTTACAAGCCCCCCCCAAAAAAACTATCAGGAAATAAAGAACCCATTTTTGGTAAAATTTAAGCATATTTAATACAAATGTTTTTTTCTTCTGTAAAAAAATTAAGGGCATCAAAACCACCTTCTCTACCCACACCAGAACTTTTCACTCCGCCAAAAGGAGTTCTCAAATCGCGTAATAACCAACAATTAACCCAAACGATGCCACTTTCAATGTGTTCGGCGACCCTATGAGCCTGAGCCAAGTCGTTTGTCCAAATACTACAAGCCAAACCATATTGTACGCTATTGGCATACAAAAGGGCTTCTTGTTCTGTATCAAAAGCCTGTATTGTACTTACTGGTCCAAAAATTTCTTCTTGATTAGTCCTACAATTAAAATCAAGTCCTTCTATGAGTGTTGGAGCTACAAAAAAACCTTTTTCACATCTTCCTTCTGCTTGGATTCTTTTGCCGCCTGTCAATATTTTTCCACCCTCTTGCTGAGCCAATTCTATGTAAGACAGCACTTTATCCAAATGATTTTCAGAAACTAAAGCCCCTAAAAATGTTTCTTGATTTTGTGGGTCTCCTACTTTCAGCTCATTGATACGTTTTACCAAATCATTTTTAAATTGCTCATAAATTGGGCGTTCTACCAATACTCTTGAACCACACAAACAAATTTCTCCCTGATTTAAAAAAGAAGCTTTCAAAGCCGTTTCCAGAGCTTTTTCGTAGTCAGCAGAAGCAAAAATAATCGTTGGATTTTTTCCACCAAGCTCTAAAGATAATTTCTTGAACATCGGAGCAGCCACACTAGCTATCAAAGCCCCTGTTTTTGAGCCTCCTGTAAAAGAAATTGCCTTAATAGCTTTATGAGCTACCATTGCCTGCCCTACTTCATTTCCATAGCCATTCAATATATTAAGAACACCCGCAGGCAAACCCGCTTCTATGCAAATTTTAGCAAACAAATAAGCGGTAAGTGGCGTAAGTTCAGAAGGTTTGGCTATCACGCAGTTACCAGAAGCTAAAGCTGGGGCAATTTTCCACGTAAAAAGATACAAGGGCAGATTCCAAGGAGATATACAAGCCACCACCCCTAAGGGTTGCCGAGTAGTGTAGTTGATAGCTCCTATCTGTTGGTAACTATGATTTGCCCAATGTAAAGCGGCTGTCGCATAAAAGCGTATGTTTTGCGAAGCTCTTGGAATATCCATCTGCCGAGCTAACCAAAGGGGTTTTCCCGTGTCTTGGCTTTCTGCTTGGGCAAATTTCTCAGCATTTTGCTCAATCAGTTCTGCTATTTTTAGTAAAATATTAGCTCTTTTTTCAGCACCCAAGTCCCGCCAAGCAGGAAAAGCCTTCTGAGCGGCTATCACTGCTTCCTCTACATCTTCACTTTGGCTGCGAGCTATGCTGGCAAATACGTTTGCCGTAGCAGGTTCTATATTGTGTATCGTCTGCCCTGCTAAGGCAGGTACTAATTTACCGTCCAAATAATTATCAATCTGTTGCATTGGTGATGATAGTTTTTATTAAATTTGTTCAAAAATGTGAAATTTTAGTTTATTTTGGAAATTATCTGATGAAAAAACATATCCCCAATGCCCTCACACTTGCCAATGCCCTTTCAGGTTGTATAGGTATTTTTTGGGTAGAAAAAAATTTAGTAATTGCCGCTTATTTTATATTCATTGGTTTATTTTTTGACTTTTTTGATGGTTTCGTGGCTCGTTTGCTTCATGTAAAGTCCGAAATAGGCAAACAGTTGGATTCCTTAGCCGATGCCGTTACCTTTGGCGTACTTCCTGCTTTTATTGCACAAAAATTATGGCTAAGCCATAATAACAATGAGTTTTTGGTGTACTTTCCCTTTCTATTAGCTCTGTTTTCGGTTCTACGTTTAGCCAAATTTAATATAGATACCCGCCAAACTGATTCCTTTATAGGTGTTCCAACCCCTGCAAATGCTCTTATTTGGGCATCTTTCCCTCTTATTTTGGCTTATCAACCCAGCGACTTAGCTAAAAGTATCATAGGGAACGCTTGGTTTTTGGGCGTTTCAATTCTTTTGATGAGCTATTTATTAGTGGCAGAACTTCCTTTATTTGCCCTCAAATTCAAAGATTTTTCTTGGAAAAATAACCAAATTAAGTATATTTTTTTAATTTTGAGTCTAATTTTAATTATCTTTTTACAATTTTGGGCAATTCCATTGATTATTTTTTTATACATAGGTTTGTCATTTATCAAAAAGCTAAAAATATGAAATTCAAAGCAGAAATAAACGTGATGCCGCTTAAAGAAATCCTTGACCCACAAGGTAAAGCCGTAATGTTGGGCTTAGGGCATTTGGGAGTCAGTGGTGTAAAAGATGTTCGTGTGGGCAAACATCTCAGCATAGATTTGGAAGCTGAAAATGAAGAAAAAGCGAAAGAAAAAGTAGAGTTAGCCTGCAAAAAGTTGCTTGCCAATCCTATTATGGAAAGTTTTACTTACCAAATTAGCCCCATCAATGAAAAATTGGGTAAAAAATAAACCTTTGCCCAAACCCTCCCACAATCCTTGGAAAGTCTTAGCTTCCAAAGATATTTATGACAATGCTTGGATTTCTGTGAAAGAAGACCAAGTCATTAACCCCAACGGAGGAAAGGGCATTTATGGTACCGTGAATTTCAAAAATAAAGCTCTTGGCATTATTCCAATAGACGAACAGGGCTTTACGTGGCTTGTAGGACAATATCGTTACCCTTTGGAAGCGTATAGCTGGGAAATCCCTATGGGTGGCGGAAAAATTATAGAAAATGTAGCTGTAGAACAGCAAATTTTGGAGGCAGCCCAAAGAGAACTCCTCGAGGAAACAGGTATTATCGCCGAAAAATGGACGAAAATAGCCCGTATTCATACCTCCAATTCTGTAACCAATGAAGAGGGTTTCGTATTTTTGGCGGAAAATTTGAGCCAAAAGGAAAGCTCCCCAGAAGAAACAGAAGATTTGTCCGTTCTAAAAGTACATCTATCTGATGCCCTCAGAATGGTACTCGCTGATGAAATCACTGATGCTATCAGTATGATTGGTATCATGAAAGCCGCTAAAATAATGCATATTTTCTAAAAATACACTCACTATGTTGAAGAATAGAAATTTTTTACCCGAAAAACTTGAAGTTTCCAATTGGCAAAGTATAGAAACATTCTACCAAAATCTTTTGGACAGAAATATATCCGATGCAGGCGAGCTAAGAGCTTGGTTTAGAGATAGAAGCGAGCTTGAAAGTATGCTTGCCGAAGACTTGGCTTGGCGTTATATTCGTATGACTTGTAATACTGCTGATGAAGTTTTACAAGAAAGTTTCAATACTTTTGTAAGTGAAATTCAGCCCCAAGCCACGCAATTTACCTATTTACTCAATAAAAAATGCCTTCAAATCTCTTTTCTAGAAGATTTAGAAAAACAAGAACCTGCTTTTCGGATTATGTTACGAAGCCTCCGCAAACAAGCTGAAATATTCAGAGAAGAAAATATCCCCCTCCAAACAGAACTGCAAATCAAAGAAAGAGAGTACGGAATGATAGCAGGGGCTATGACGGTAAATATTGATAACCAAGAAATTACGTTACAACAAGCAGGAAATTTCCTAGAAAGCCCTGATAGAAAAAAACGGGAAGAAGTTTATTTTGCTATACAAAATAGACGTTTGGAAGATAGTGAAAAATTAGATAATCTGCTCAGCGAATTGATACAACTAAGGCATCAAATAGCTCAGAATGCAGGTTTCAAAAATTATAGAGATTACGCCTTTGCTGCCTTGGGGCGTTTCGATTATAGCCCAAAAGATTGTTTTGCCTTTCACGAAGCCGTGAAAACGGAAGTAATGCCTCTCGTAGAAGAATTAGCTTTAGAAAGAAAACAAAAAATGCAACTTGACAAGCTCAAACCTTGGGATTTACAAGCCGATACAGAAGGCTTGCCCGCTCTCAATGTTTTTGAAAATAGCCAAGAACTTATTGATAAAACAATCGCTTGTTTTGATGATTTAGATATTTTTTTGGGTAATTGCCTGAGAACAATGCAAGCAATGAAACACTTGGATTTGGACTCTCGCAAGAATAAAGCACCTGGCGGCTATAATTATCCTCTGGCAGAATCCGGATACCCTTTTATTTTTATGAACGCTACCTCCAATCTCCGCGATTTGACAACCCTCCTCCACGAAGGTGGCCACGCAGTTCATTCCGTTTTATGTAAAGACTTGGAAATCAATGCTTTTAAAGAGCCGCCCGCCGAAGTCGCAGAGCTTGCCTCTATGAGTATGGAGTTGATTACCTTACTTTTTTGGCATCATTTCTTCAAAGATAGCCAAGAACTCCAAAGAGCAAAAAAAGAACATTTAGAGGATATTTTGAATGTACTACCTTGGATTGCCTGTATAGATAAATTTCAGCATTGGCTCTACGAAAATCCTTCCCACAGCCACACAGAACGCCAATCGGCTTGGTTAGGTATCTATGATGAATTTTCTCCCAAAGTCATCAATTGGGAAAATGCCGAAAAATTCAAGGCTTATCATTGGCAAAAGCAACTACATTTGTACGAGGTACCCTTTTATTACATAGAGTATGGCTTTGCCCAGCTTGGAGCAATCGCTGTATGGAGAAATTGCCAAATAGACCTTAAAAATGGTCTAAAACACTATCTTGATGCCCTCTCTTTAGGATATATGCGTAGCATTCCAGAGATTTATGAAACAGCTCAGGTTCGTTTTGAGTTTTCCTCTAGCTATATAGCTGAGCTTGTTGAGTTTGTAAAAAAAGAGTTAAATAATATGTAGTTTTCTAAAACATTTTTCCATATTACTTGGTTCTTAGGAGGAAAACTAAACTAAGTAATATTTTTTGTTTTATGATAGGTAATTTTAAAGTAGAAATTAACGAAAAAATATACTTGAGAAACCCTGATGATACCGCCTTAGGTCGTAAAATCATTAGAGTTGGCATACAACTAATTGAGGAGTTGGGCTTTGAGTCTTTTACCTTCAAAAAATTAGCGGAGCAAATTCAATCTACAGAGGCTTCTGTGTATAGATATTTTGAGAATAAACACAAGTTTTTGGTCTATATAATTAACTTATATTGGTATAATCTATCCTATCAAATTGATTATCAATGTAATAATATAGAAAACAAGGAGCTAAGATTAAAGCAAACCATTCGCACCATCAGTGAGTTTCCTAATGACGCCAATAACGTGGAAATGAATATCCTACACAAAATTGTAGTTTCCGAATCTCCCAAAGCCTATCATACAAAATACGTTGACGAAGACAATCAAGACGGTTTTTTTAGAAGCTACAAATCTCTTTGTAAGAAAATAGCTGATAGCATCAAAGAAGTTTTTCCTTCTCACCCTTATTCTTTGGCACTGAGTAGCACACTTTTGGAGACCTCACACCTACAAATTCATTTTTCCAAACATCTTCCGTCTCTCACGGAAGTACGTTTGGAAAATGAAAATCATACAAGTCTAAATAATTTTTTAGACTTCTTGGTGTTTGGCAAATAAATTACCCTATTTCTTGCCTATCTGAGCTTCTACACTCTCTATGAGCGTCTTCACGATAGGATTTCCTAAAGAGTAATAAATATTCTTGCCATCACGTCTGCAAGAAAGAATACCTGTCTTTCTCATACTTGCTAAGTGGTGCGAAGCCAGAGATTGCTCTAAGTCTAAGCTATCACAAATAGCTGTAACGCTCATTTGCTCTTTCTGAAGCAAAAGTTGGATAACGCCCATACGCGTAGGGTGAGCAATAGATTTGAAGAAGCTCACCAGAGTTTCTATTTTTTTCTGATTTTTTTTTGCCATAGAGTTTACTATTTTAGCGATGTTTGTAAATTGATTAAAAAAATAAAATTTTCACAAGTATATGAAAAAAATTATCTCAATTTAAAATATTTCTTTTCATATTTAACATTTTTTTATGGTAAAGCCCAAAAAACACCTCGGACAGCACTTTCTCAAAGATTTTTCTATTGCAAAAAATATTGCGGATTTGGTGCCTCTCCCCCTTACTGAAAGTCTTTTAGAGATAGGAGCTGGCACAGGCATCCTCACTCAATTTTTTTTAGATAAGGATACAGATTTCTCTGTAATAGAGATAGATACGGAATCAGTAGCTTATCTAAAAACACACTTTCCGCAACTTTCTATCATTGAAGGTGATTTTTTAGAATTGAATTTATTGAAAGTATTTGAAAATAAAAAAGTTTTTATAGTAGGGAATTTTCCTTACAATATTTCATCACAAATTTTTTTTAAAATTTTAGAAAATAAAAATACCGTAACTGGTGTGGTATGTATGCTTCAAAAAGAAGTCGCCGAACGAATCGCCTCCAAAGAAGGAAATAAAGATTATGGTATTTTAAGTGTTTTATTACAAGCCTTTTATGAGATTCGCTATCACTTCACCGTACCTGAAAATGTGTTCAACCCGCCCCCCAAGGTCAAGTCTGGAGTTATCAGGCTTCAAAGAAACCAAGAAAAAGAACTTCCTTGCAACGAAAAAACATTTTTTAATGTGGTCAAAACTGCCTTTAACCAACGCCGAAAAACCTTACGTAACGCCCTTAAATCTCTGATACACAAAGAAGAACTAAAAAATGATAGCGTGTTGGATAAAAGAGCCGAACAACTTTCTGTACAAGATTTTATAGAACTTACGCAAAAAATTCAAGCCCAAAACTTGAGTAAATCTTGATTTTTTTGCAAATTGCATTGTTTTTAACGAAAATGTATCATTCAAACCCTTTACTTTTATGTTCAGCCCCAATAATAACGATAACCTCAAAGAGCTTTTTGAAGAATTAAGTGGTAATAAATTTGATAATGGTTTTTTAGAACAAAGAAAAATATTTTTGTGGGGAGCTGTGCACGATGGCTCTGCCAAGTATATTGTGGATAGACTCCTTTATTTGGAAGCTAAAGCCCCTGGCGAAGAAATTACCCTCTATATCAATAGCCCTGGTGGTGTGGTTACCTCTGGAATGATTATCTATGACACCATGCAAATGATTTCCTCGCCTGTGAGTACAGTTTGTATCGGATTAGCTGCCTCTATGGGGTCTATTTTGCTTTCTGGCGGTACAAAAGGGAGAAGATTTATTTACCCAAGTGGTAGAGTAATGATTCACCAGCCTGCCATTGGTGGTGTAATACAAGGACAAGCCAGTGATATTGCCATTACCGCTAAAGAAATCCTAAAAACAAAAGAATTAGGAGCAAGAATTTTAGCTGATAATTGTGGAAAAACCCTTGAGCAAGTGATGCAAGACTTTGACCGTGACTATTGGATGGACGCTCAAGAGTCCTTGAATTATGGAATAGTTGATGCCTTGGTAGAAAAAATATAAGTTTGGCTCAATATTTGTCAATTCTATACTTGTATTTAAACAACCTTATGTATGAAAACCAACTATCTTAGCAGCCTTATCATCGCCGCTGCCACCGTGATTACAGCTCTTATTTTTGCTAATGCTTTTAAAAACAGAAACAACCAAGCCGATACCATCAAAGTTACAGGTTTGGGTAAAAAGGATTTCATTTCAGACTTAATCGTGTGGCGAGGTTCGTTTTCTCGTAAGAGTATGGAACTCAAAGAGGCTTATGCCGACCTTGATAAAGACAGAGAAAGTATCAAAAAGTATCTACTTGGCAAGGGCGTGAAAGAAGAAAATATTGTTTTTTCCTCTATAGATATAAGCAAAGAGTTTGATAATACCTATAACCAAGATGGAAGACAAGTTAAATCTACTTTTACGGGGCATTTGCTCAAACAAAATGTACAAATAGAATCCAAAGAGGTGGATAAAATAGAGGCTATTTCTCGGGAAGTTAGCGAACTTATCAATTCAGGCATAGAGTTTTACTCCAATCCTCCAGACTATTACTACACCAAACTGGGTGAGCTAAAGATAGAGATGATTGCCGAAGCTACCAAAGACGCCAACCAAAGAGCTACAAAAATAGCCGAAAACTCGAAAGGAAGTGTTGGAAGACTTAAAAAAGCAGATGTGGGCGTTTTTCAAATCACAGCTCCCAACTCAGCAGAGGATTACTCTTGGGGTGGAACTTTCAATACCAGTTCTAAGAGAAAAACTGCTACCGTAACCGTAAAATTAGAGTATAAGATAGACTAAACTATGCCAAAATATTTAACCAAAGCATTTTTTTTGGTTGCTTCTCTTCTGAGTATGTGGGCTTGCGTGGAGTTCGAGCAGATTTGTGCTGGCTCCGTGGAAGCCCCACTAAAAGTAAATTTTAAGCGAAAAATTATATTTAAAGATAGAAATAACTTAGACTCCATAGTATTTAAAGATAGTTTTCTCTATATCAAAAATATAAAAGTGCTAGAGAATGACTCGGTTTTGTATAACTATAAATTACTTAGTGATTCCTTAGTTAGCACAAATCTGATTTACAACCCTCTCAAAGATTCCACAGCCTATATATTTAGCTATAATAAAGGGGATACGCTCGCCATAGATACCATCTATTTTGGGTACAATCGCCAAATAGAGCTTACCTCGCCAGAATGTGGTGTAAAAACAAATTACAGTAATTTAAAAATCATTAAACATAGTTTTGACTCTCTGGTTATCAATAATGCAAATAATACAAGCGATACCGAAAATGCCTATATGGATATTTACTTCAATCAGAAATAGGTACATCTTTCTTTTGTTTTTCCTGCATATATTTGCTGCACAAGCCCAAGAGAAAGACAGTCTGACAAGTAGAAAAATCACTACAGATACCAATAAACGCAGCTATTTGCCCAATGCTATGCGTATAGGTCTGGATTTGATAGGTTTGGGGCAACTCCCCTTCTCTTCCAAAAAATACCTCCATATCAATTCTGATATTTCTTTCCAAAACAAACATCTATGGTTTATAGAACTTAGTTTCGCTCAAAATAAAGTACAACAAGAAGCTACTTATGACGCACAAGCCTTCATAGCTCGAACAGGCTACTCCTACAACTTTATTCACAAACAAAGTGCCTACGATGTTTTTGCATTAGGGCTACGTTTAGGTAGAGCTTGGCATAAAGAAAGTATCACAGCACAAGCTAAGAATGCCCTTTTCGGAAGCACAGAGGTCAATCTTGAAAATCAATTAACAGCTACTTGGATAGAGCTAAATATGGAGCTAAAAGCTCGTATTTGGAAAAACTTGATGACAGGCTACTCTCTACGCTATCAGTTTAAACCTTGGCAGAGTGGAGAATCAAATTTTGTTCCTTATCAAATAGCTTCTGTGGGGAGAAGCACTAAAAATAATTGGGGATTTCAATACTATATTTGGTACTTGATAGAATGGGGAAAAAATAAGACAAATAAAAATCCCAAAAAATAAGCAACAAAAAAGAGGAATAAATAGAAGTTTTATTCCTCTTTCTGTTATTTCACAACTATTTCATTACTTGTATCCAACCATTACAATTGACACCTGAAGGAGATTCTAAAAAATAATAATAAGTGCCACTTGTTATTTCTTTTTCCTTGCCCCAATCATTTTTATAATCATCAGAGCTAAAAACAAGTTTTCCCCACCTATTCCAAATTTTAATTTTTGATTTTGCTTCCGCCACCTCAAAAGTATCGTTCTTTCCGTCATCATTAGGCGTAATTACATTCGGAGGATATACAGGTTTTGCAGGAATATAAATTTTTTGCTCCTTGATAGTTTCACAACCATTCGGGTTTGTACCAATAAGTTTGATGGTATATTCTTTATCATTGCCTCCATATACAAACTCCTCAGGGTTAATCCCTTGTAGTATTCTTCCATCTCCCATTTCCCACCTAAAATTTGTAAACTTGGAAGAATCTGTATTTACCAGAGCAAGTTTTACCCTATAAGGTGTATTACAATCCTTCAGAATATCATATTTAAAATCTAAGGCAGTGGCAGGAAGCACCGTAACCGTAACTTTTTTGGTAATTTTACAACTAGCATCTTGCATTGTTACGCTGTACGTTGTCGTTTCTGTTGGTGAAGCGATTGGGTCTGCAATATTTGGGTTGCTAAGTCCAGTAATTGGCGTCCATTTGTAAGTAACAGCACCCGAAGCTAAAAGTTGTATGCTACCAAACTTACAAATTTCTGTATCAGAAGAAACATTGAAATTAGGCACAGCTATTTTTAAGTCTTGTATACTTTGAGCAGATTTCGCACAATTACTCACAAGCAAACGTATGCGATAGTCACCAGAAGCATCAAAGGTAAACTGAAAATCTTCATTCACGGCTTCTGTATAAAGAATATTTCCCGCCAAATCAAATATTTGCCATTGAAAACTATCATATTCTGTTACGTTTGCAGGGAATTTGAAGTTTACAGTTTGCGAACAAGAAGTACCTCCATCGCTGATAGGCGTTCCTACAGAAGGGTCTTGCATTGTAAAATCTGCCGTGATTGTAGTTTCAAACTTGAAAACAGCACAATCCCAACTCGTTCCCGAAGTAGTAGCCCAAGCCCCTGAAGTTGTAGAAAAACCACTATTGGTACAAACGCCGTGGTATACAGTACCGTCTTTGGCAAATCGGCTCGTTCCTCCATCTACGTGCTCGCCCGAACTTGTCCCCCCTACATAAGTTCCGTATAAAAGCCCTGCCATATCTGGTTTGAATACAGCTAAGTAAAAATCTCTACCGTCAGTGGTTGATTTAAAGGCATTGGGCGTAACAGGCGAATTAGTTACATTCGGAATGGAAGACCAACCTCCATAACCCGCTATATAAATATTTTTGCAGTTATCTACCAAAAATGCCGTAGGAGAAAGATTGTAAGAACCATTGCCATTCCCTACCCTTGTACTCCATTCTGTAATGGATAAATCAGCATTTAATTTATGGATAAATTGTCCGCTTGCCCCATTGTTGTAGGGTTGTGTCGTTGTTGGGTAGATAGGATAGCTTGCTGCGATACTTTGCCCATAAGCATACACATAGTCATCTCCGTCTACATCAATGAAAAATGCCATATCTGCGGCTACTGTACCCAAATAAGTAGCTCTTACCAATGTTCCAGAAGCATCAAATTTGGCTACAAACCCGTCATCATCGCCAAAATAAGTGGTATTAGCAGCTCCTGTAGTGGCTGGAAAATCGTTGCTACGTGTGGCTCCACCTACCAATATTTCTCCAAGCGTATTCACTTTCACTGACAAAGCTATGTCCAAATTTGTGCCACCAAAATACTTTCCCCAAGTAAGGTTCAAATTGCTATCAAACTTGAGGAGCAAGGCATCTTGTCCGCCTTGTCTTGTACCTGTTACCCCTGTGATAGTGCTTGAAGTAGAGTTGGTAGCTACAAAAATACTGCCTACATTATCTACGTAAATATCTCCACGACTGCCATCACCATAATTTTCTATTGTCCAAGCTGAAGAACTTGCATTGATGCCTTCATTGCCATCGCTACCACCCAAAAGTCTTGCCCTATCTAATGTACCATCATCTCTTAACTTCAATACATACATATCTGTACCATTGGAATAACTTGCTGCCGTTACGCTCGCACTCACTCCCCCCTGAAAACTTGGTCCGAAAGTGGAAGGAAAATCACTTGAGCCAGTAGCTCCAAAAGCTAAAAGTTGGTTACCATCTGTTACCAAGCTATGAGGAATTTCGCTGTTATTTCCGCCAATAATAGTTACATATTGTAAGGTTGTTCCTGTTGCATTATATTTATACAAACGAATATTAGTACTTCCCCCCAAAGAACCTACCAAAACGGGTGTTGGAGAGTTAGCCCTCATAGAGTTACCAAAAGAAGTAGAGCCAGAGTACAAATTTCCATCATTATCAAAGGTAGCTGTATTACCGTAATTGCTTGAAGTAGCTCCAGAATAAGTGGAAAAAATCATACTGGGGTCTATTACCAAAGGGTATTTTTTATTGTACCCTTCCGGAAAAGCAAAACTTACTTCGTTGCCATTAAGCACAAATTTAGTAGGAATTTCAATAAGTTTCCCTTTGATATACTGATAACTGACAGGTTTTTCCTCGTAAATACTACCTACAGCCGTTTTTATTTCCAGACGCCCATCAGGTAAAATACGCAAGCCATTACTAAAATCATATTGCATTTTTATCAGTGAGGGGTCTGCTTTTTGCTCTAAATGAAATTCGTATTTGAGGGTCTTATTTTTACTATATAAATGATAGCTTATTTTTGGGTAGATGTTTTCGTAAGATACTTTTTTATAGGCTCTTGCCTTATCAGCCCAAAAGTTTTTATCGCTACCTTCATAAAAATTATAGTAAGTGGGCGTTATTTCAGAGGCTTTCGCTTTCACAGGACTTGCCCCTACAAAATTTATTACGAAACTATGGTAAGGAACTTTGAAATCCTCTTCAAAAGGCTCTTGAGGGTGTTTTTCGTCATGTTCGTGTCTTTTATGCAAAGCAATAGGGTCATAAAACAAATATTGCAGTTTTGCACTTTGTACGTCAAGAAATCCGTTTGGTATTTCGGCTCTAAAGGCTATATCCTTATACCATTGGTTTTTATTCTCTACAAACTCTATTTGAGCTTCGGTAACATTCATATTCCGAGCCATTGGAGGAATATTTTTTTGAGCTACCACCAATGTATATGAGATAAAAAAACAAAATGTAAAAAGTACTCTTATCATTGTTTATAAATTTAATAATGTTTGGATAAAATTTCTTTAAAGTTAAATAAAAAAAAAGTCAACACAAAATTTGTGCAATAAAATTTTGTTTTTTGGCTACCAAACAAATTATTATTAACTTTTCCAGAGAAATGCAAACAGCAGATAAGACACCGCAACAACTATCACATTGATAGCTAATAATGTAAAAATTTCTTCCGTACTAGAAGCTCTATCAAGCCCATCCATTGCATTTTTAGAAACTTTTATGAGTAATAACAACATGGGTAAAATAACAGGAAAGCCCAAAATAGCCATCAATACAGCGTTATTATTTGCCTTTGCAGCTATTGCCGAAACCATCGTGAGCGTAGAAGCAAAGCCCATAGCTCCCAAGAATAAATTGAGCATAAAAAAAGGCAAATCTTGTACAGGATTGCCCAAAAATAAGCTATACCCACCCAAAGCGACCAAAGCTATCAATAACATCAAAAGCGTATTATATATAATTTTTGATAAGATAATAGCATAAGGGCTAACTAAAGTATAGTAATACAACTGCCTACCTGCCTTTTCTTGCATAAATCCTTTTGCTATGGAATTAAAAGCAGCAAAAAGAAGGATAAGCCAAAACAAGGCATTCCAAGTGATGGGCTCTAAATTATCTGTATTGAGATGAAAACTCATATAAACGATGAAAACTGCACTCGCCACATACAGCAATAAACCATTGAGAGCGTATTTCTGACGCCATTCCAATAAAAACTCCTTGAGAATCAAACTTTTTATCTGAGCAAACATAATTTTGTAGAGTAAATAACAACAAAAGAAAAAGCCTCCAATTTGAGTTGAAGGCTTCAGATGTGGTCCCACCTGGGCTCGAACCAGGGACCACCTGATTATGAGTCAGGTGCTCTAACCGACTGAGCTATAGGACCTTTGGCTTTAGTATTTTTTATGTACTAAAATCAGGCTGCAAATATCTAACATTCTCACATAAAAACAAAAAAAAACTCTATTTTTTTATAAAAAAATCCCCCTATAAATCATAAATATTTGTCTTTCAGTTTTTTTCTTCGCATTTTAATTTTTTATTTTTCTAAAATAAATATATTTGTATTCTACAAATTTATCAAAGTAGTATTTATGAGAGCTCTATTTTTTTCGCTTCTGATGTTATTATCCCTCCATCTAATGGCTCAGGGCTGTAGTGATGCAGGTTTTTGTACGATGGGTGCTATGCGTCCAGACCAACACAAATCTCAGCATTTATCCATGAAAATCAATGCTTTAGAATTTACACAACACCTATCCAATACAAAATTTGGTGATTATATTTTATCTTACATTCTTGATGTAGAACTCCATCTGCATACCAAAACAAGGTTACACTTTAAACTTCCCTATACTTTTGTATTCAATCAGATGCCCTCTGTTAATGGTATTGGTGATATTTCGCTTAGTGTTACGCATTTGTTCTTAGAAAAAAACGATTGGCAGATAGCTGGTACTTTTGGGGGGAAAATACCAACCAATGGTAATAATTTGAGTCATGAAGGTCGCCCTTTACCCAGCTACTACCAAACAAGTTTGAGTACTTACGACATTGTTTTGGGTGGAGCAATCAACTATAAAAGTTGGCTTTTTGCAGTAGGCTATCAGCAGCCTCTTAATCGCACCAAAAATGAATTTTTAAAACCTGCCTTTGAAGGCTCTGAGTATGCAGAAGAAGCTCAAAATTATGCTAATTCTCGCCAATTACTCCGAAGTCCTGATATTATGATGCGTCTTGAAAAAAACTTTCGTATTGGTCGCTTTAGCACTCATATAGGTCTTTTACCTATTTACCGTTTAAAAAATGATGAGTTTATGAATGCTCAAAATATATCTACGGTCATTACAGAGAGCGATGGACTTACCTTAAATGCCCTGCTGGGGGTAGATTATAGGTTTTCAACAAAATCAGCCTTTAAAGTTTTATTTGGACAAAAACTCATCACAAGAGAGCGAAATCCTGATGGTTTGGGTAGAGAAAATGTCCTTAATATGGGTTATGAGATAAGATTTTGATAAAAAAATTTGCACAGCTAAAAAATTAATTTTACATTTGCACCCACAAAAACGCTAAGAGTTCTTAGCTCGCTGGTTCCGTAGCTCAGCTGGATAGAGCAACTGCCTTCTAAGCAGTAGGTCATTGGTTCGAATCCAATCGGAATCACAAAAAGCCTTTAATTTCACAAATTAAAGGCTTTTTTATGATACTCATCAGTATAATAAGCCCCTATCACCACCAAATAACAAAGGGCTGATAGGCTTCTATTTGCAAGAGATGCTTCGCTAATTTGTAACACTCCAAACGCACCAAATATTTGTAACTCACAGATTTGTGTAGGCTGCGATGCTTGATAGTTTCTTTAAGTTTTTCGTCCCAGAATTTCATCAATGTTTTCTTTCCGGAGTCCTTGAGCAGACAACTATTAAGTTTTGTATCAAAATCTTTTGCCTGAATTTGCTTCTTATTGAGCAAGCTAAACAGCAATCTATCTACCAAAATAGGCTTAAAAATTTCAGCAATATCTAAGGCTAAAGAATAACGCCTTTCACCAGGTTCGTGAAGAAAACTAATCGTAGGATTGAGTTGTGTATGATAGATTTGGTCTAAGCAGAGTGTATAACAAAGCATATTTGTAAAGGAAATAAGAGCGTTTACCTCGTTGGAGGGCGGCTGTTTACTCCGATTTCCCATTTCAAAATCATTGATAATGATATCAAAAGCCTGATAGTAATTTTGTCGGATATTTCCCTCTAAGCCCATTATCTCAGCCACAGAGCCAAAAGAATTATTTTGAAGGCTTTCCAGATAAGTTTCTATAGCCCCGATTTGAAGGCTTGTATCTTTTTCTCGGTTATTGTAATAACGAAGATTTTTGAGCATATTGAGGGCTGCCCCTTCTACCAATTTTTTGGCTATCCCTATTCTTTTATGATTAGACAAATAAAACTGCGTTTGGGCAATATGTACTTTCCCTGAAAGCAAATATTCTTTAGGCATAAAAGAGCCTGTATAATGCTCGTAATAATCAAAAAAATGTAATGTAATATTATTTTTACCCAAAAAATTAAATAATTGGCTATTAGCTTCCAAATTCCCAAAAACATACAAGTTTTCAATATCCTCTACAGGAATGTATTTGGCTTGCCCCTCCTGCCCGTTTTCATCTACAGGGATAAATTGAAGGGTGTTATCTTTTCGGCTCATTCGCCCAGCATTGAATAAATAATAGGATTTCATAGTTTTACATTTTATAATGATTTACTCACCCACAAAACAGAAATCGTGATAAGAACAGGTTTTACAATATGTTTTTTTGATGATGGTAGGGCAAGAGTCTTGTTCTAAAATATTTTGTGTTTCCAAAATCCAAGTTTCTATTTCTTTTTTGTCTTCTGAGGATAAAGGGGGGATGTTAAGTGTTTGGCGAAGTTTAGGGTATTCTAATATTCCTTCAGGGCTATCTATACCGTTTTTTTCCAGAATATACAAATAAAACTTTATTTGAGCAATGTGAGCTTGTTCGAGCTTATCAGATTTTTTTACCTCGTGGACAGTCTTATTGGTAGCATCATAGAAATCTATTTTTGCAGAAAGCTCAACCCCTTGAAAATCAGCCTGTATCGAGATTTCGGTATATCGTTCCGCTCTTTGGGTATAAGAATTTTCTCCAATCAGTTTTCCCTCAAAAACAGCATCAGAGGTTTGTTCCATCACCACATCATGAGAAAACAGCCAAAGTTTTCTTTGGCAAACAATATGATAGTTGATATGGGTGGCTGTGAGGGGCATGTTGAAAGCAGAAGGCAACAATTTTCCAATTTCCAATTGTTGCCTTGTTTTAAACTTTAAATTTGATTTTCATAATCAAAAGCCATCATCAATTCAATTAATCTTTGTTCAGCTTTATCAAGGGCATCAGCACTTCCTATAGAACCAGCCACATAACTACCTGCTATAGGAGTAATGAATATTTCAGCTTTAGTTGTTTCATCTATTTTAGGAGAAGCTTGAGGGCGTTCAGAATCCTCTCTCAAATCACCACGAATGGCATAAGCAATTTGATTTGCATTATCACTAATAGCTATTGCAACTGTTTCCATTAAGCTAAACGTACGAGCCTGATTAGAAGTAATACGCCAATTGATTAAGGCTTTTGCTAGATTTTTAATAATTTGCTCCCTCTTTTCTTTAGGACAAATCAGGCATTTACCAAAAATATTCTTTCCTTCAATCCAACCTTCCTCTCTTAATTTACTTTCTATTTCAGGAAATAATTCAGGCTCCAGCTTATTGGTTGAAACACAAAATAATGTTCTTAAATCAATAGCTATATCATATACAAATAAACCTGATGCACGAGTTTGGTCTTGAATAAAGGCTCTATTGGGTAAATTTCTTTTGTTTGTTGTAAGCCACTCATTCAATTCTTCATCTGTCAATTGTTTACCTCTTTTTTTGTCTTCTAGCCAGTAAACTTTTACATCATGATGTTCAGGATGGGAAGTTCTATCAAATGTTAAATTTTCAGTTGGGTATTCTACACCTCCTAAAAGAGGATGTAATGGACGCATAGCAGATATGGATAAAGGACTTCTTCGTTTTACAGTAAAACTGCCACTTTCAGCCTTCATGTACCCCCCTAAAAGTTGGTCAGCAAAAGATGGATTACAAGGAGAATGAGGTTCTTTTTGACTTGCTTTATTTTCTTTTTTATCAATTTCCCAATTGAAAGTAATGGCAGCAAAAGGTAATCCTAAAGCTTCAATAATAGAACGTTTTACCTGCTGACCACTTGAATAAGCCATTTTACGACCAAATTGAGGGTCTATAAAATATTTCTGCCCTTCATTTACACCAAATACAGTGTGTTCTGCATGACGTAAACCACGCAAATAGATAAAATATGATTTTTCCATATTATTATAAATTTAGTTTTTTGATTTTTGATATTGATACTCAAAACGAATGAGTGTTGCAAAGAGTGGGAAATTATCAGTAGGCATTTTTAATACCTGCTCTACTACATTTTTAAATGTTTCTGCAAGTGTTTCTAGATTTGCAGGCGTTTTTTCTAATAACTTTGTTATGCCTTCAATAAAGCTCTTTATTGTATTTGCATTACGTAATTCTTCAGAAAGTGTAGCAAATACCTTTTTTGCCCTCTCATCTAATTTCTCACTTTCAATGAGAGCCTTAGCTACTTCAGCAGCTAAATTGAGTAGTTCGGTTTTATTTAACATAGCAATTATCCAAATTTTATAGAGTTGATAATTAAAATAAGATGTTTCATCCGTGAATTTAAAGTCTTTTCCTTGAGCATATAAGACAGAACCTTTAGGCATATATGTTCTTAAATTACTTGGTTCTAAGGCTTTTAATCCTATTGTACCTAATTTACAAGCATTTTTGAAGTTGTAGAATGTTTCTAATTCTTGAATTTGTTTGTCTTTCAAAACAGTTTTCTTTTCATCTAAGAAAATCTTGTCTCTCAACTCATAAAGTCGCCTTACTTCTGGAAGATAGATATTGATAAAACCCAAAGTGGTATTAGTCTGGGATAGATTATAACAATATGCTGTTATAACTTCATTGGGATACTTTTGAGAGAGGGCAAAAATAACTTTTGACCAATCTTGGGTGGGAATAGCAATATTTCCCTGAACATTATTTGTTTCTACTTCAAAACCTTCCCAAGGGTCATCAGTATTATAATTTTTACTAAAACTGTGTGATAACCAGTGTCCATTCCATGTCTCTATTTGTTTATCTTTTACATTAGGAGTTTGTTGTAAATAGTTTCTATAATATTTCCAACCTGTAAATAAAGCCCACAATACATCTTCTTTATCTATTTGCATTATAAACCCACCACTTACCCCAATAGCTAAAGCTTCTCCTATCCAAGAAGCATATACTTCGTTTTCATCAATTTGAAAATTAAGACTTGTGAGTTGCCCTGATGTAGTTGCCTGAATTTCTTCAGCAGCAAAACCTACAATGATAGCACCACTATATTCCTTATTAACTACTTTTTCCCTTAATTTTTCAAGTTGAGCCAATAATTTACTTCCATATTTTTCAATATTTTCAGGTTTAGGTTTCTGAAAGAATGGAGAGTTCCCTACATGTATTAAATGGCTATCATCCTGAAAGAACACTTCAAAAAATATCTCATCAAAAAACTCTTTTGCATTTAGTTTTTTGCCCTCTCGTTCATTATAGAGTTCTAAAAATTTTTTACCAATATAACTTGTATACATAAGTTCCTGCCTTTTTAAAGTTAAATAAATGAGTCATGTTCTGGTAACTGTAAGCCAAGTCTTTTATAGTCATATTCATTTTGTGGTACGACAAAAGGATAAGCTCCAACTTCTAATTGTTCATATTTAGATTTATGCCTTGTAATAGTTTTATAGTTAATTGGAATTTCCATTTGTAATCTATCTTCCCAGTTAGCAGTTAGATATTTTTCTCTATCTACTGCCAGAATACAAGTAGCACTTTCTATCTCCAAAGCATCCACTAATACAGCTTTTTTATAATTAGTCAGTTCTCGAATGGTGTATTTATTATTCTTGAAAATCAGATGAATATCAATAGTTTTCATATCCAAATGAGGGTATACCACATCAATTTTTGATTGTAAGGTTTTTTCTTGTAATACCTCTCCATTATCAGGCAAACATTCAAAACTTGCCTTTAATGTTTCCATTTGATAGGGGAGTACATTTCCAGTAGGTTTAATAATATGTACAGGCTTATATTTACCATTTGTATCTTTATTTCTTTTTCTATTAACACGCCCAAAGCGTTGAATAAGACTATCTAAGGGAGCAGCCTGAGTAATCATTCTATCAAAACTAATATCCAAACTTACTTCTACTACTTGAGTAGAAACAACTACACAAGCTTCTGTTTTAGTATTAAAATTTTCTGTCAAGTCTTTTTCCAAAGCAACTCTGTCTCCTCGCTTAAAACGGCTATGAATAAGCATTTTAGGAATATCTGGAAAATCTTTTTGTAATTGTTCAAATGTTGCTTGAGCTTTACCTATGGTATTATAGATAACTAATACTCTTTCTTGTGCTAGAAAAGCTTTCTTTAATATTGGATACATCTCTGTTTCATCTTCAATTTTGTAGATTTGATGACGATTAAAGGTGTCAAGAATGTTATCTGCTAATTTTACTTCATATACTTCTTGTTCAGCACCAAGTATATTTTTCAACTCATTATAAAGTACTGAAGGCATTGTTGCAGTTCCTATATGTACTCGACAATCTAACCTTAAAAGCATTTTAACTATTTCAATAACCATTGCTCTTGAATAGTCTGAGTAAGTGTGTATCTCATCTAAGATTACATCTGTACCCTGTAAATCAAGCATCACACTTTCAAAGCCTGATGTACCAAAAACAATTGCTGCTAACTGATGGGGAGTCAGTATTTTAACTGCTGAGCCTGCAAAAGGCTGTAAAATTTGTTCATCAATTTGATTTTTAGCTACAATTTTTGATGTAGCATGTAATAAACGTATATCTTTGTTAGGGACTACTTTTTTAATTCTATCCCACATAGCATTGATACTTGCTTGAAAAGGAAGAGTATAGAAAACTCTACCTCTACACCTTCTTAGCAAAAAGTCTGTTTTTCCTGCTCCTGTAGGTGCTACTACCAAAGTGTGCTTTCTCGAATCATCTGTTGAAATTTGAGAAAGTGGATAAATTTCATTTTTTCTTTGAGTATCGTGATAATAACTTAAATCAGGTTTTTCAAATAGATTTTTTAGTTTATATACTGTATCATGTGTAAAGGCTGATGCAAAATGGTCAGCAGACTTTAACAAACCTCGTAAAGGAGACCAGTTGTATTTTTTCTTTTCACAATAATCAACTACATATTCCAAAGCTTTTTGAGCTTCCTCCTTACTAATTTTTGAGATAGGTAAACCAAAAGACATTAATATTTGCAAACCATATTCTCGCCAATCTTCCCAATCTTTTAAATGATTTGCAATAAAATCCCTGTCATTTTCTACTAAGTCCAAAATACCTCTACCACTGGGGTCTTTTTCAATTGATTTGTGATGAGCAACCACCAAATCTATAAGAGTATTCCACTCATCTTTTGGAAAACAAGGTAAAAAAGCTAAAGAAGAGATTTCATGTCTATGTATAAAATCCCATTCTCTATTTGCTGCTAAACTTACCCCATTACACTGCTGCATTTTTCTTTGAAAATGAGGATGTGCTTTTCCTAAATCATGTAAGATTGCTCCCTTTTTAGCCAAAGAAATATTAAAATCAAAAGCATATTTTTGAGCAAAGACTTCAATAGCTTGTGTAACTTGTTGAGTATGTTCCAACAAAGTTAAACTCCCATAATTGATACTTTTAGCCAATATTTCATGAAGTGGTTTCATATAGAATCACGAATAGGGTTTCCAACTACTTTTAATTCTCCATACATATCAACAGCTTGATTAAATCGATTATGTCCCACTTTAAATCCCTTTTTAGAATCAGAAAAAATCAGTTCAAAACCTTCTATTTCGTCAAATTCTTGACTTGTCATTTCTTGAATAACTTCAGGAAAAAGCAAATCCTCATTTCTACATAAACATATGGTTTGCATTAGTGCAATTTTTGCATCTTTCTCATACATAAAGGCTATGTATAAGTTTGGATGAAGCATCACTCCTCGATTTAAAATACCCATATTTGTTTTCCATGTATTTTTCTCTTTGTTTGCAGAAAAACCACCTTTTGCCCAAGTTCTCTCTTGTTGTATATCTATTCCTTGATAGTTTAATCTATGGCGTTTTATTTTTTGTATTCCAGTTTGAGAAAGTAGTTCAGGGAATAACTTTTTCTCGATTCCTTCTACAATTGAGGGTGTTAAAAATTGTTGTGAAAAGGTTTCACTATCACGTACTGCTGTCCAAGGTTTGATAAAACCAAACTGACCTGAATATTTTACTACAAAATACTTTTCCATAATTTTTTATCATTTAAACCAAAGAACCGAAACCTATTCCTGTAGAATGACCTACTCCAACATTCCATGCAAAAGCTACTTGTTCAGATGTACCTTCTACAACGATAGGACAGATACTACCTTTGTTTTCAATATTTTTATAATTCATTAATTTAATTTTGGGATTTGAGTAAGATTGGTCAAAATATACCTTCACTCCTGAATCATTTAGCCCTGCTTTTCGAAGTTTTGTTTGCAGTATATTGGTGAGCAGTTCATCACTTATGATGCCATCAGAATAATAGTAAAATTTTGATTTATGTTGTTCTTCTTGTTTTCTTAATAAAACTGGACTTGCAACATTGAACACCTCTCTGTTATCAAATAAAGGTGTTTCCTGCAATAGAACATCTTTCACTTCCATACCAAATGCAATAGCAGGGTCTTTTAGAATACCTTTCAGGCAACTTTTAGCTAGGGTATTATCAAAAAAACTTATAAACCAAGTAGCTCCACGAGGAAAGTTTAAAGCTTGATTCTTCAATTGTCCTTCCTGTAACCATGATATGGAATAAAGAGAAGTCTCATTGTGTACTTCATTCCAGCCAAGCCATTTATGAAATGCTCCTACAAGATTCTGTAAGTAGTTAAATGGAACAGGTTTATTATTTTTAGTAATTTTGAAGTGAATACGCATATTATTAAATTTTATTTAAAATTCCTTCTCAAGATTTTTTACTTACTTCTACTATTTTCAATTTTTTTGCAACATACACCCACTGTTGGGTGAATAAACACCCAACCCCTTTAGAATTTAGAATTAATTTTTTTGATTCGTTCATGGATATGCTCCAATAAGGATTCTGGCTCAATAATCTCCTCTATAAACTCATGATAACCTAAAAGAAAATTAATCAGTCCATAGAAGTTTTTATTGACTTTACACTCAAAATCAAAGACATCTGCTTTATCTGCACAAGGTTTTAGGTAAGCTTGGGTGAGGGGATAACGTTCTATGAGTTCGTTGTAACCACCTATTCCCACCTTGATGTGAACTTTGACTTGTTCATTATTGACAATTCTGAAAGGGTCTGTGGCTGTTACATAATGCTTGGTTTCATTTTTCCAGTTTTCATGGAGCAATTCAACACGCCTGATACGAGAAATCCGAAAATGCCTGATTTCATTAATATCAAGGTCAAAACAATGTAAAATATCTTCTTTTACACCCACCAAAAACGGTTCTAAAAGTCTATCTGAAACTTTATTGCTATTGGTAGAATGGTAATTGATAAGTTTGATAACCTTTTTCTCTTTTTTGGCTTTCTCTAGTAAATCTACTTTGTTTAGAAAAGTCTTAGAAAACAGACTACTTCCCAGTTTAGACACATCATAAACAGTTTCTAATTTTTTGCGAAGTTTCTCTTTCTGCTCTTCATTGGTTTGTTGGTAGGTAGCCAATGCTTTTACTAAAATCTCCTGTTCATTTTCTGTAAAAAACAAAACATCTTGCAGATGCTCCACTGATTTATTGGGAGCTATGGCATAACGATATTTTGAATCATAATTCAGTGTAAAATCAGCATTTCTGAGTTCTTCAAAATCTTTTTTGATAGTGGAGTCATCCACACCATAGGCATCAGCAAACATTCTTTTGGTATGATGGTAAGGACGCTCTAAAAGGCTTTTCAAAATACCTAAAAGACGATTCTTGGGCGTATTATCCAAAAAATTCTTCATAATATTACCAATTTACCTCTCTACTACCTCGCAAAAGCCAAAACCTTCGGCATTATGTTTGCCAAAACCAGCTAATAGACCAAGCTCCAACAAAGCAATAGGAGCTTGCAAAACAAACTCAAACACATAACCTTTTATCCGTATAGGATGCTCTGTATGATTTTTGAGGCTGATGAGCTTACTTCTGATAGGCTCAAAAACCTCTAAACCAAAATCGTAGTGCTGCCACTCAGGAGGGATTTCTTTCCCTGTTGCTCGGTACTTATCTAATAGATTTTGTAGGAATATTTCTTTAAACTTTGCATCGCTTGGCTGTAAATAATCATCTTTTCCAGCTGTGTTTTTGTAAGCCACTACCAAAGGCGAAAGTGTTTTGAGCCTTACTCGCTCCGAATTGAGCAAGAGTGGTTTGGCTTCCACACGGCTTACCAAAAAATCTATTTGATGAGCTTTATTGCCAATACTCCCTTTTTGGTTCTCAAATATTCCCCTAATAAATTTTTCTGAAGCACTATCTATGTAAAAAGATATAAGAAAAGAAAATTCGGAAGAAAGAATTTCTATATAATCTTTATGCAATTGGTACTTGGGAAAATATAAATTAGAGAAGCAAAAGAGTTTAAACCTTTTTTGATATATTTCGTAACCTGTTTGGTGCAAAAAATGACTGTAAGCCTCATCAGCTTGGGCTATTACCCCGTATATCCAACTTGAAAGCTCGTACTGATAGTTGAAGGATAAAAGATTTTTAGACGTTTTCTTGAAAGTAAGTACCAAATTGAAACGCATAAATTGATGAAGTAAAAGTTATGGGTCTAATTTAGATATTTTAAAAATTTAATCAAAATATTTTTTACTTTTTTTATTTTTTGTAATTTGCTAAAGGTAAAATAAAGCATTTTCAAATATGATTTAGTATATGTATGTTATTTTGATATATGATTGTGGAGAAAAACGAGTAACAAAAATGCTCAAACTTTGCAGACAATACCTTCATTGGATTCAGAACTCCGTATTTGAGGGGGAAATCAGCGAAGTAAAACTTAAAGA
>JANRLU010000273.1:0-3472 GCA_033762275.1 Thermonemataceae bacterium
AATTGGGTACATTTCAAATTTACGAGGCAAACCCTCTCCAAAGGAGAGGGTAGGGTGAGGCTATAATAAATGCGTAAATTTGAAATACGCCCTGTAATTGACTATTAGCCAATCATTTCCGCATTGTATAATAGGTAGCCAATCCAAAAGGAATGATCCAAATCACATCATTGCAAAAGGTAGCTAATAAGTAGCCATCCCATTGAATTTGAGTTGTAGTCAGTATGACCCAATTGCCTACAGGAGAGGCTGATTTGGTGAGAAAACCGGCGGCACTAAAAAACCAATATTTTCGAGGTTGATAAGAGGCTATCCAATAAGCCACCCCTAAACCCAACACTAATCCCCCAATTGGATATAAAAATAAAGGAAACTCATCCGTTTTATTGAAGATTTTATAGAATCCTAAAGGGTTTTCAAGGATATATATACCCCATACGATATTGTAAGCCCCTGCTAATTTTAAGAAGGGAGTTATCCAATAGGGAATGACATTTTTTTCATTTTTCATAAAAAAAACGGTCTGTTAGAAAACAAACCGCTCAAAAATATCATTTTTATCTCATTTTAGGAGAATCTTCTACACTTTTACACCTAAAACCGTAATATCATCTCGTGATTCGGTTTCACCTCTATGCTTATTTAGTTCAGCCACCAATAATTCACGCTGTTTATCGAGCGGATACTGACGAACTTGCTCTAAGATTTCTTGGAAACGTTGTGTACCTAATTTCTTGCGTTCGACATTAGGTGCATCCATATACCCATCAGAGGTAAGGTAAAGCACATCTCCTTTTTTGAGTAGGATTTCGTGGTTGGTAAACGCTTGGGTTTCATTTCTGATACCTCCAATGTATTTACTATCTCCACTGATGCGTTTGAGTTCGTTGTCTTGAGTATAATAGAGTGGTCGTTTAGCACCTGAGAAGGTTACAACTACTTGGTCATTGTTAGCTGGGCGAATCATACAAATACACACGTCCATTCCATCCCGATTATTGGAGTCGCCTTGTCGGAGGCGGTCAAAAATACCTATATGCAACAGCTCCAGAATGGTAGCAGGACTAAAGTTGTGTTTTTCATTGACTACTTCATTCAATACATCTGTACCAATAGCAGACATAAATGCGCCCGGTACTCCATGCCCCGTACAATCCACAACAGCGATGAATGTTTTACCTTCTTGACGACTTACCCAGTAGAAATCGCCCGAAACAATGTCTTTAGGCTCATAAATTACAAAATGCTCGGAAAAAGTATCATTCAGAATACGCTCACCGGGAAGCATGGCTTTTTGGATAGTCAAAGCGTACCGAATACTATCTGTAATCTTCCGATTTTGTTCTTCAAGCTTATCTGTTTGGGCAGTAAGTTCTTCATTTTTTTGTTCGATCTCTTTGTTTTTGAAATCTAATTGCGAATTTTTCTCATTGATTTCATCTACTTTTTCTGCCAATGCATTGCGTGCTTGCTTAACTTGTTCGAGAGTCTTTTTGCGGCGTACACTGAAATAATAGAAAACAGCAGCTAAAGAAGACACTAACAAAAGAATACCAATCAAAATAGTCAATTGTGTACGCTGATTTGCAGCATCGGCTTCTTGCTTTTGGGCTAATCTGTCTTTTTCGGCTTTATCTTTGGCAGACTCTGCTTTTAACTTATCATTGATAATCTTTGCTAAATCTTTTTCTTTAGTTAATGAGTCGATTTGCGCTCTATACTTTTTTTCTTCCTCAGGGCTTAAGTTTTTGCTTTTAATTAAGGCTTCATTTTTTTCACGTAGTTCAGCAAGGGCTTTATCAATATTAGGGTCTCTTGGGCGGTCTACATATTTTATTTTAGGTTCGGGGTCAGTTTTAGGTTTAGGGTTATTGACAACCACTTCTTCCTTTGCTCCAATCACGCGCATCGCTCCTTTTACTATAGCGTCTTGGAGAATAATATTTTTAGGGGGAGCTTTGGTAGGATTTACTTCATACATCCAGCGCGTGCCGGATTTTACAAAGTTAATATCGCTCCCGCCTCGTTCGGCAAAGCCGGGCATTTCAGTAATGATCAGCACAGGTTTGCGAGAAAGCTTCTGCATAATGCCACTAATAGGCACTCGATTGGACTCTGTGATATAGACAATCGGGCAGGTTTCTATTTCATCAAAAGTAGCAAAGTGCTTGATTTTAAAGCGTTTATTCTTGACGGATTGATTTCCTAAATTACGGGTAATGCCATTGACGGCTTCCTCATTGCCCAGAACCCCAATCACAAACTCGTTGCCGACTACCCAACTGGGCCATATTACACTATTAGCAAATCTCTGAATATAATTACTTTTATAGGAAATATCGTCTTGAGCTTGTACATTTTGGAAAATACCAAACATACAAATCAAGAAGAAAAAAATAAGTTTTTTGTGAAAATAGATTTTCATATTGCCAAATAGTGCTTTATCGGTTCACAAAATTGCTTGAAAAAAAGTATTTTGAGATAAATTTTTCCCATAAAGACACAAAATTTCAAGAAATTATAAACGCTATACTGAAAAAGATAAGGAAAAATTACATAGCACTTTATTTTATGCAATTTACCTATCTAAATTCCCTTTGCATCTGCAAAAAGCGTTCCTTATCGCCTTCCGGCAATCAGGCTTGCCCCCACCAAAGCTACCAACAACAAAATAGCTATTACTTCAAAAGGCAATAAATAGTCAGTCATTAGATTGATACCTAAGGTGGAAATAGTGGAATCAGTGATGTTTTGACCTTTCGGTTGCCAGTTGTGCTGAGTTTCAAAGATAAATTTGGTTAATATCCCAAAAAGTCCCGCACCCAAGACTCCTCCCCAAAGCCAATTATGGTTGTTTGTTTGGGGGATGATTTGTCCATTAGCACGCGTAGTGAGCATTATCCCAAATAACAGTAGAACCAAGATACCGCCAATATAAACAACAATTTGACTAACTGCTAAAAAATCAGCCCCAGCTAAGGCAAAAAGCCCTGCAATACCCAATAAAGCCAATAATAAGCCTAAAGCGGCATAGAGAATATTTTTAGTCAATAGTATGCCTATAGCTGATAAAGCCGTAAAAATGGCTAATAATCCACTTATCCAAAGTAAAATCATTCCGGTTCGTCAGTTTTGGGTTTGATATTTGGACGTATTTTCGGTTTGAAGACGGGTTTTGGTTTGGGCGTTTCTTCAGGTTGGATTTCCTCACTTTCTACTTTTTCCACAGGTTTTGCGGTCATTTTCGGTTTGAAGACGGGTTTTGGTTTGGGCGTTTCTTCGGGTTGGGTTTCCTCACTTTCTACTTTTTCCACAGGTTTTGCGGTCATTTTCGGTTTGAAGACGGGTTTTGGTTTAGGCGTTTCTTCGGGTTGGATTTCAGCTTCTTTTTCAGTTTTTTCTATGCTTTTGCTTCCTTTGGCTTCTGCTTTTTCTTTTTGGAATTGTGCTAATAACTGTCGTTTTTCTTCTG
>JANRLU010000274.1:0-3820 GCA_033762275.1 Thermonemataceae bacterium
GACAACTTTATATCAAATACACCGACCCCGCAGGGCAAGAAGAATACATTTCAGCACAAGTGAACCCTACTACTCACGAACTTACATTCAAATCTAAAAATATGGGAGCAAATATTCGTTGTGAAATTGATAATGAAATGCGTTGGGTGATACGCGTATTTAATGTTACTAAAAAGCAGAAAATTGGAGATTTTTATCAAATTTTCAAATAAAAAACTAAATTTATGAAAAAAATATCTTTTCTATTAACCATTGCTATTTTGATAGCAAATTTTGCCTTTGGGCAGTACTCTGTTACCGACTTTTATGAGGCAAAAGTAAAAGAACTAAGCAACCCCGACCAACCTGGCGGTGCTTTTAAAGTTATTCCCATAGTCAAAGATGTCAAAAATGGATTTATTTCGTTTAAAACAGACCCTCCCCTCGGATATATGATAGGCGTTACAGAGTCAAGAACGGATATGGGGTATTTTGTAGCGAAAAATGGGAAAAAGTTTGTAGCTACTGCTGATATAGCCAAAACTCAAGGATATGGGTGGTCTGGGGGAATGCCCTCGTTCTATGAGCTAACAGAAGGCTACTTAGCTAACATAACTGAGAGTTTAGTTTCTTCTGAGCAAATTACAGAAATTCTCGGAAATATTCCTAAAGGAAGGGATATTTTTAGTAAAGTTCCTAAAATTGGAACTACTATCCAAATAGGAACAATCGACCGCAAACAAGGAGAAAAGTCTTTCAAAGTTGCCTACGAAATGCTGTTTGATGTAAATAATGGCACTTTTAAAATTGTGAAAAAATAATTTTTATGAAAAAAATCACAGCCGTTATCTTATTGATAGCAGTTTTTACTGCTTGTAAAAAAGAAGAAAATTCGGAAAAAAGAGACCTTACTGAGCAAAAAACTGCCAAAAGTCCTGAAAATAATGCCCAACTCAGCGAAACAGAGCAAAAGAACATAGACGAGCAAAGTGAGACTATTCCTGCCCCACCTGATTATGCCAAACTAATTTTGGGGCGTTGGGAACTCAAAGAAGATAGGAATTTTTGGGCTTTCTATGAAAAAGATAAGGTATTTGGTGATGGCAACGAGCAGGGAACAACCTACAAGATTGATATGGGAAAAATAACTTATGGCTCCGGCGGAGAGGAAATTATTTTGAGCATCAATGAAAAAGAAATGGTAACACAAGCCAACGGTACAAATCAAACTTGGATAAAAACAGATTTGAATAAACCTGAACAAAATTTATCCAAAATTGACCCTAAAAAATTAGTGGGTTTATGGGACTTGGAAGGTGGTGATGAATTTTCTTCCATTCGCTTCAAGGCAAATGGCTACTGTGATTTGGTGCCCTACAATGATTATTACACATACAAAATAAAAGGAAACAAGATTTTGTATAAAAAAACACCCAACGCTCCGAACAATGCAAATGCTGAACCCGTAGAGGAAATTATACAATTAGATGATAAAACTCTTGTTATTAAAAGAGATGCAAGCGAGTTCCGATACAAAAAAAGTGCAAATAAATAAAAATCATGAATAAAAGTTTTATTTTCATTCTTTTCGTGCTGCCCTTAGCTTTTTCTTCTTGTAAAAACAAGGAAGAAAAAGCCAAGAATGAACTATCTACCAAAGAAATAAGCCAAGAAACTGAAAAAGCAGTGAAAAAAGAGAATAATTTAATTTCTTGTGAAGGCATTGGGAAGGTGAAATTCTCCATGAGTTATACTGATTTGGAGAAAGAGTTTGGAAAAGAAAATATACTCTCTGATACAATTTTGGCAGGAGCTCAAATGATGGACGAAGAAAAAACGACCGAAGACCGTATCAATACTACCATAAAAACCAAAGAAGGCACACTTTACCTTACTTGGGAGGCTGGTAAAGAAGCTAAAAAAATTGAAAAAATCAGTATTGCCATCAATGATAACCCAACATACAAGTTTGCCAATGGTGTTTCGGTAGGAACAAGCCTCAAGGATTTCAAAAAAAGCAACCCTAACGGTGATTTTGAATTTTATGGAATGGGCTGGCAATACGCTGGCATTATCCTCACAGAAGAAGCCAAAGGAGATTTTTTCAAAGATTATCCTTGTTTTACTGCTCACTTTACTACCAAAGATGGGCAATACGATAAAGTACAGAAAATAATGGGAGATGGGAAGTTTAAAGCCTCCAAAATAAGCGATAAAGAAGCTGAAGAGCTCATTTTAGGTAGTATTACACTCATCAAAAAGTAAATTTTATGAAAAAGATAATAGTCTTGCTATTTTTTTATGGAATAAATATCACTTTTGCCCAAAGTACGAAAGTTTATCCCGATTTTTACGAAATTTTTATCTGCAAAAACCCCAATGGCAGCACGGAAACGCTTTTGGCTACTTTTGATACAGAAGGTAAGCGGGGTTTTATCTACAAAAATTCCAAAAACCCTGATAAAGAAATTCCCCTTACTATTGTTTCTAATGATAATGATGAGACTTTTGTGGTGAATTTTCCCAATGATAAAAAGTCTTATACCCTCAAAACTTGTATAGCTTGCCCAGAAATTGTATGTAATAATCCTGATGGCTCTGTACAAACATTTAGTTTAAACTACGATTTTTGGGGCAATAGAGGCAGCTATCGTTGTATCAATCCTGACGGAACAACCGAATACCTACATATAGAGGGCTCTGCAAGGGATTTAAAAGTAAAATATAGCAGTAGCACAAGACCCAGCAAGTGGATAAATCTTGAAGTGAGCAATGTAAACGTTAGCGATATGGATAACCTGAATTTTTTTGATGTGAAGTTTCCTTATGATACAAAAAATTATCGCATAGAAGCTAACCCTACGGGTTACGGCTATAATTGTTGGCTACCCAATGGGGGCATACAAGTCTTTAATTGGATAAATAAATAGGTTTATATTTTATTGAAACTTGGTTTCATTGCTTAGAAACCTATGGGAACTTTCAACAATGAAGCCAAATATTTGGTAGCGTTTCTATTACGAATTTCGTAAATTGTACGATATAGACTTTGTTTTTCTTTTTCTGTGAGATGCCAACTCAATACGGCTCTTTCTATGGTAATTATCTTATTAGGATTGGAGGGATAATTATTCTCTATTTTCTGTTGTATCTCCTCCAAACTTTTAGAAATAGGTACGTACTCAAACTCCACCCTATATATTTTGGTTCTTTGCAAAGAGCTTTGTAGGAGTTCAATCAAATTGTCATTGTTGATATCTTGCATATACTCTTGGTTCATATACATTCCTTCCAAAGGTGTAAAGAAGCGTTGTAACCAAGAGCTTTGTATACGTTTTTCTATGCGTTTATTTTTTTGCGTATCTCTTATAGAAACGATAATCACCCCTGAAGTATTCTTTCTTATCCATTCTTGAAATACAAAAATAAAACGGGCAGCAGCCTCCACTCCAAAATTATCAGAAATGCCTGCATCCATAATCTGTATTTCGGGTTCGCTGGGCAATTTGATATTAGGGGCAACATAAGGGAAAGTCGCACTCATTCGTAAAGCACTCAGGAAGCGGAGATTAGGGCTATCTTGTTTTTCAAAAAATCGTAGAAAATCTATTCCTTTCACTTTTTGGTTGGGATAACGTATCTGAAAGATACTTGGGGTACACATATAAGCCATTTTTTGTGGAGAAATAAAAAGTTTTCTCCCATCATTTACAATAGTTGGCGATAGCACCATCATTGGTATCTTAGCTTCTATTTCGGGATTTCTATAGGCAGCAAGCGGCTTATCAAGTACCCCCGCTGTATTCTCGTTCAACTGTTGCTCAAAAGCATAGCCTCTATC
>JANRLU010000275.1:0-12042 GCA_033762275.1 Thermonemataceae bacterium
GTCTGTTCAACTCAAAGAGTTCATTTTTATATTGTTTCAAAAGACTTTCTTCTGGTTTGAGAGCAATTTGTTGTTCTAAAAAAGTAATTCGGCTTTTCAAATCAGTTTCTTCTTTGAGTAAATTGGGAGGAATATTGCCAAAATCTTTGGCTTTACTTTCGCTTATAGCCTCTAAAAGCACTATCGCTTTAGCTTTTTCGGAAAAGTAAAAGGCTTGCGGATAATATTTCTTAGCTTGTTTGGCTTCATTAGCGAGCAAATAACATAAACGGATACCCTTTTCATAGAGTTGGGCAGAAATTTGACCTAAAAAAAGTTTATCCGCTTGATTATTAGCATTTTGTCTTATCTTCCCTAAAAGAGTATCGGCTGTACTCACTGCTGATAAAGCTGTTTTCAAATCACTTAAACGAATACTCTGCGAAACATATCTTTGCTCCAAAATATCAGATTTTAAGAATAAACTATACAAAAATATATTATGGCTTAATACTTCTGCTATGGCAGGGTTTTTACTTGTGTCTTCGCTTTGAAAGTTCAGCGTATTATTCACAACTGCCAAATGCACATTGTAAAGGGCTTGTTTGAAATCATTATTTGCCAAAAAAGCGGTAGCTATTAAATTGTATGTGCCTGCTATTTCAGGATGCCTTTCTTTATAAAATTTTTGATATAAAGAAAGAGCTTGCTTGTGATAGGCTATTGCCTCTTTATACTTTTTTTCTTCAAGAGCAAGGCTTCCCAAGTTATTTAGATTGAAGGCTTCGTTGGGGTGTCCTTCAGGATACATATTTTTCCAGATACTTAGGGCTTTTTTAAAAGCCTCCTCAGATTTTACATACTCCTTCAAAGTTTTTTGAGCTATACCAATATTTGCATACGCTACGGCAATTTTTGGGTGATTTTCTGGATAAGATTGCTGGTAAATGGTAAAAGCCTTTTGATAAAAATAGAGGGCTTTCTGTACATCTGTACGTTGGTACACCAAGCCCAAATCATTGTAAGATGCTGCCATTTGTACAGCAAGAGCATTTTTTTCACGCAAACTGAGAGATTTTTCCAAATAGCTCAAAGCCAAAGTATTGTTTCCTTCTTGCCAATAAAGTATTCCTAAAAGATTGTAGCTATCAGCAAGTAAACTCTCTTCTTTTTCCTTTTCAAGCTGCTCTATGATAGTTTTTAATGTATTTTTTACTTTCTCATACTGCCCAAAAGTCAATAAGACTTCAGCAGTGAGTAAGTTATTTTTCATTTTCCAAAAAAATGCCTTTTCTATTGCTGGATTTTCTAACTCGTTCAAGTTTTGGTTAATCCAGTCCAAAGATGCCTCTAATTTATTAGATTTCAATAAATTATGAGCTTTTTGGGTACGAGCAAACATATAATTTTGCCAATCTTTGCTTTCTTTAGCTTGCGAACTTAGTTGCTCAAGTATCTGGTTGGCTTCCTCGTAAAGAGCTTTTTCCTCTTTTTCAGTTGCTTTTTTGAGGAGCTCTTGGGTGCTCTGAGCTACCGAAATAAAGGAAATAAATATGAAAAAAATCACTATTTTTAGATGAGTCATATACAGCAATTAAAGTGTGCTAAAAGTAATATTTTATTTCAAAAAAACAAAACTAAAATCGCCATTCATAAGCGATTGTTGCGACACTTTCCTTCATCAAACCATCAACATTCACCTTGCGAGCTAAAATTTTATGACCATAAAAAAGTTTGATACGATTATGCACATTAAGGCTGTAACTTCCGCCCATGATGCCTGTAAGGGCTAAGCCTTGAGAATCTTTAACTTCTTTTTTTAAACCTTGCTCATCAACGACCTCATCAGAGGTAATTCTGTACACGGGCATCGCTCCCACAAACAAATTGTATGCCCCCCACCTAAAATTACGCTCCAGACGCAGCATTATATCTTGCCCCCTTTTGAAATTTACAGAATAATCGTAGTTTTTAGCTATTTCGGAAAGTGGCGTATCCGCCCAACTTTTTGGGTCAAAAAAGTTATCTGTATCACCTTTTCCCAAAGGGGCTTGATAACCTATACCCAAAAGCCATTTTTCGCTCAAATAGGATAAACCCAAGATAATATCATAAGTACCTAAACTTGGTGAGTAATACATTGGCAGAGGCTTTCCCTCTGGACTTGCCAAGGCAGTTGTAAAACGAGGGAACTTCGTTCCTATAGAGGCATCTATGCTATAAGTAGACTTTTGTAATAAATTGCGAGAGTAAGCAAGATACACATCACCAAAACCTTTGGTTTGTCCAAAATTACCATTTACCCAAGCATAAGGCAGTCGGATTTGTAAACGATTACGCTTGCCTACACTCAACGAAGCATCTAAAGTACTTGCATTGATTACCTCACCTAAACCATTGTTGGCTACCAAATGACTTAATTCTATGTAATTAATTTTTACTTTATGAACAGAAGAATAACTCTGATTTGCTTTTAGTGAGCCCATCGTACAAAAACCTGCACTGCTACAACCTTGCGAAAAAACAAATTGTTGCGTAAAAATTACAAGAAAAATTGATAAAACAAATTTCATAATTTTATTTTTTATACCAATTAAACTAAAAGGATAAGATAAATGTTTATATTTCATTCATTTTATTACTAAAAAATTACATAACTGATATGTGTAAAGAACAGATACAACTCCTTGCCAAAGAGATTTTTCCAGAAATACAAGCCAACCGAAGACACCTACATAGCTATCCCGAACTTTCTTACCAAGAATATAAAACTGCTGATTTTATTGCCCAAAAACTCAAGGAATATGGTATTTGTTTTCAGTCGGGCGTAGCAGGAACAGGTATCGTTGCACATATCAGAGGCAAAAATCCCGAAAAAAAACTCCTTGCCCTTAGGGCAGATATAGATGCCCTACCTATTACCGAAGAAAATGATGTTTCTTACAAATCCAAGAATATAGGTGTGATGCACGCTTGCGGGCATGATGTTCATACGGCTTCGCTCTTAGGGGCTTGCCAGATTTTAGAAAAACTCAAAGATAGTTTTGAGGGAAGTATTCGCTGTATATTCCAACTTGGTGAAGAAAAAATACCCGGTGGAGCATCTTTGATGATAAAAGAAGGCGTTTTGGAAAATCCGAAACCCCAAAGTATTTTGGGGCAGCATGTGATGCCGCTATTACCCGTAGGCAAAGTAGGTTTTAGGGAAGGTATGTATATGGCAAGTGCTGATGAACTTTATGTAAAAATAACTGGGAAAGGCGGACACGGAGCTATGCCAGAGCATTGCATAGATCCCGTACTGATTGCTTCTCATATTATTGTGGCTCTTCAGCAGATTGTAAGCCGAAACGCCTCTCCTAAAATGCCCTCTGTATTGTCTTTTGGAAAATTTATAGCTAATGGTGCTACCAATGTTATTCCTAATGAAGTGTATTTGGAAGGAACGTTTCGCACTTTTGATGAAAATTGGCGACAAGAAGCCCACCAAAAAATGGTTAAGATAGCCACAGGAATAGCCGAAGCAATGGGAGCTTCTTGCGAGTTTGAGGTAAGGAAAGGCTATCCTTTCCTTAAAAACAATCCAGAACTTACTCGCAAAACTAAGCAAGCAGCTATAGCATATCTTGGTGAAGAAAACGTAGTAGACCTTGATTTATGGCTTGCTGCAGAAGATTTTGCTTATTACTCGCAAATCACAGATGCTTGCTTTTATAGGCTTGGCACCAGAAATGAAGCCAAAGGCATAGTTTCTGGCGTACATACCCCCACCTTTGATATAGACGAGCAAGCTCTTGAAATTGGGGCTGGACTAATGGCTTGGTTGGCTATCAACGAGTTAATGGCATAAAATTTCTATAAATTTTACCAAAAAGGGCTTTCTTATTATTTTAAGTAAAAATGATAACAAGCCCTTCTAATCATATCCAAACTATTCTACATCTATTTTAGCACCACGCTTTACAAGTTCGGTAATATCTATTCTTACGCCAATATACTTGTAAGGTTTGCCATCTGTACCCAACACAGGAGCAATGGTAGCTATTACCCAATAAGGCGAACCATCTTTTGCCCTATTTTTTACAATTCCTCTGAATATACCACCTGATTGGATAGTTTCCCACATTTGTTTGAAAGCCTCTTTTGGCATATCTGGATGGCGTACAATATTATGAGGTTTGCCAAGTAATTCTTCTGGCGTGTATTTTGCCACTCTACAAAAAGTTTCATTTACAAAAGTAATTGTTCCATATTTATCCGTTTCGGATACAATTGCTGTTGCATTTAAGATTTTCGTTCTTGCATCTAATTCATTAGATACTTTTTCTAATTCTTCTTCTCTAATGGCTATATCTTTATGTATAGTTTTGAGTAGCAATCTGATTTTTTCTTCTGCATTATTGGAGTTACCTACCTCCATCGGGTTCAGTAATACGGCTACCTGCTTACTTTCTGTATCTAAAGGCACTTCATTCATTGTAGCCATTGTTTTGCTACCGTCAGCTTTTGTGAGCATTACTTTTTTTTCTACTTCTTGCTGCATATTGGGATAAGTTCCTATCAAATCTGATAGGCTTTTTTTCTTTATCTCCACCGAACTCGTATTCAAGAGTTGGAGCATAGAGGAGTTGGCATAAATTACCATCTTGTTTTCATCATAAATAAATACAGGCTGGTAAATATGCTCATAAAAAGATTGTACGGAAGCTGCTATATGGGACATAGTTCATCATTTTTTTACAAAAAAAATATATTCAGTATATTTCTACAATGACTTAAATCATTTAGAAAGTAAAAAATAAAGTATTGCTATTACATTATACAATTTACTCTTTTAGAAAAATATTTTATTTTTAAATACTTGGAAATAAACATTTTGCATTTTTTGATGAAAAAATATGTAGCGAAAAAAATATTTTTAGCGAAAATTCGCTTGTTTTTTATTTTTCGCTTCTTATCTTTGTAAAATCAAATTGATTCAAAACTTCAACCGTTATGACTCGTCAAGAAAAAATTAATCAACTCATCAGCGATTGGGCAGAAAACCCTCGTTGGAAAGGTATTCAAAGACCCTACACAGCCGAAGATGTCGTAAAATTAAGTGGTTCTATTCAAATAGAATATACTTTGGCTCGTAGAGGAGCAGAGAAGCTATGGTCTTTGTTACATAGTGAGCATTATGTAGCTGGTTTGGGAGCTCTCACAGGTAATCAAGCCGTACAAGAAGCTCAAGCTGGTTTGCAAGCTATTTACTTGAGTGGTTGGCAAGTAGCCGCAGATGCTAATTTGGCAGGTGAAATGTACCCTGACCAAAGTTTGTATCCTGCTGATAGCGTGCCTGCTGTTGTTCGTCGTATCAATAAATCACTTTTAAGAGCCGACCAGATTCAATTTGTATCTGGTGAAGGAAATATAGATTATTTTTTGCCCATTGTAGCTGATGCTGAAGCAGGTTTTGGAGGCAATTTGAATGCCTTTGAACTGATGAAGATGATGATTGAAGCGGGTGCTGCAGGCGTGCATTTTGAAGACCAGCTTTCTTCTGCCAAAAAATGCGGGCATTTGGGCGGAAAAGTACTCGTTCCTACCCAAGAGGCTATCCAGAAATTAGTAGCAGCACGTCTGGCAACAGACGTATTAGGCGTACCAACGATTATCGTTGCTCGTACTGATGCCGATGCTGCTAACCTTATTACCAGCGATATAGACCCTCGCGACCAAGTTTTTTTGACAGGCGAGCGGACTTCTGAAGGATTTTACTATGTAAATTGTGGTGTTGAACAGGCAATCAGCAGGGGCTTGGCTTATGCCCCCTATGCTGATTTACTATGGATGGAAACCAGCCACCCTGATTTAGCTGAAGCAAAAGCTTTTGCAGATGCTATTCATGCTGAGTACCCTGGTAAATTATTGGCTTACAACTGTTCGCCTTCCTTTAATTGGGCAGCGAAACTTTCTGAGCAAGAGATGCTTACTTTCCGTGAAGACTTAGCTGATTTAGGTTTTAAATTCCAATTTATCACTTTGGCAGGTTTCCACGCCCTCAATACAAGTATGTTTGAGCTGGCAAGTGCTTACAAAGAAAGAGGTATGGCAGGTTATTCTGAATTACAACAAAAAGAATTCGCTCTGCAAGGTAAAGGCTTCAAAGCCGTAAAACACCAAGCTTTTGTAGGCGTTGGTTATTTTGACGAAGTACAAAATGTGATTACCAGTGGCGAATCCTCTACCGTAGCCCTCAAAGGTTCTACAGAAGAAGCCCAATTTCACCAATAACAAATAATAAAACAGATTGCGTTGTTTCCCTGCAAAACTCTTTATCAATGATGAAGAGTTTTGTTTTTATATGATTTTCAGCCAATTAGCCAATATTTCCAAACCGTATTCGCTCAAAATAGCTTCTGGATGAAATTGTACGCCATAAATTGGTAAATTTATGTGCTCTAATGCCATTAGCTCCTTGTGCCCATCTTTTGTATGAGCGATAGCCCGCAACTTTTCGGGCAGATTATCCAGCACTAAAGAATGGTAACGAACTACTTTAAATTTTTCGGGAAGCATAGAAAAAATTGGCGAAGGTTGCAGCAACTCTATTTCTGAAATTTTACCATGCATAGGCAAGTGAGCTTTACGAAGGCTTGCCCCAAAATACTCGCCTATGGCTTGATGCCCCAAACAAACCCCTAAAATAGGTAATTTTTCGTGGTAGTAGTCAAGTATTTGCATTAAGTTGCCTGCTTTGCGGGGCGTTCCAAAACCTGGGGAAAGCAAGACAGCTTCATATTTTCTTTGCTTAATTGTGCTGAGGGAAATATCATTTCTGTAAACTTCAGTTTTTGCCCCTAAGCGACCCAAATAATCCAAAAGATTGTAGGTAAAAGAATCAAAATTATCTATTACTAAAATCAATTTTTATTACTTCGGTTAGGGTGTTCATTGATTACCTCTTTTGCTTCTTGGATAACATCCTCACCAAAAGCTACTATTTTTGAGATATTTTTGACTACAAAAGGGGCAATAGGCTCTACAAAACCATATAAGGCACTGCCCTTAGTGAGTTCTCCATTTTGTGGTGTAATTTGATTGCCGATTTTATGAAAAACCATCAAAAATAAACTTACAAAAAAAGCAAATTTCAAAGCACCCAAACCTGCTCCAAGTAGGTTATCAAAACTTCCCAAGACTGTAGCATCTAAAGTATCTTTGAGATATTTGGCAAAACGATTGGCTAAAAAAAACACCAAAGCAAAAGTAGCCACAAATGCTACATAAGGCATAATGCTCTCTGACATATTGCCCATCATCGGTTTCAAGATTTTTAGCATTACTATCCAAAACTTAAAACCTAAAATAATGGCTACAATAAACGATAACAAAGAAAGAGCCGACATCAGCAAACCCGACTGATAGCCCTTGTGTGCTCCCCAAAGCACAGGTACAAGTATAAATAAATCAAGACTGTTCATTTTATTTCAGTTTTCTTTCGTATTTTTTACTTTGTTTCGTTCTCAAAATTACAGATTATTTCGTAAATAAAAAACCTCTCAAAGCAATTTTGAGAGGTTTTTTATTCGTTATTCTTAGTTAGGCTAAAAGTTTTTTCACCAAATCTGAAACAAGTTTATTGTCTACTTGTCCTGCGAGCGTTTTGGTTGCTTGTCCCATTACTTTACCCATATCTTTAATGGAACTCGCTCCCAAACTTTCTATAATTTCTTTAATTTTAGCTTCTGCTTCAGCTTCAGAGAGTTGCTGGGGTAGATATTTTTCCATAATCGTGATAACCGCCTGTTGCTCAGCAGCTTGCTCAGCTCTTCCTTGTGAAGCAAACATTTCGTAAGATTCCTTTCTTTGCTTAATGGCTTTGGTAATAATCGCTATTTCATCCGTTTCGCTGAGCGTTCCATCGCCTCCTTCTTTGGTTTCTTCAAGCAAAATCATTGATTTCAGTTCTCGGAGAGCCGTAAGAGCAGCTTGATTTTTGGCTTTCATCGCCCCTTTGATATCTTCGTTTATTTTGTCTTTGAGTGTCATTTTCTTAGTAATTAAAATTTTGAGTAAAAATACAATAAAGTTTTTAAATCGCAAAAGCCTTCGTTTAGCATTCAGATAAGCCCACTTGGTATGGTAAGGGCTTATCTTTATTTAGAAACTGATTTTTTCTATCATAGTAAGAGCATTTTCACCATTTTCTATGGCTTCAAATACTTCGAAGACTTTATCAGACTAACCTGCAATCAAAAATACATCATTTTGTTCTATAGTTAAAGGAGTTTGTCCGTAACCTGCCAAATCAAAAAGATATAACTTTGCTTTTGGAGCCATCTTTTTGTAGGCGTTCCAAAGTGTACTGATGTTTTCTCCTGAGTAATTACTATTCCAGAGTTGGCAATCGGTAAAAAGCATTACCTTATCCATCAATACTTTTTTTGCAATTAAATCCTTCAGCACCAAATACCCATTGGTAGCGTAGCCTACTTCGCCTTCCCTTCTATGAAACTCCATTACATTTGCCAAAATATTATTTTTGGGTACGTTGATAACTTTCCAACTATCACCAAACATACCTGTAACCACATTTTTACAACGATTTTGCAAAAGCATTGCCAGTACCAAGCCAATATCAAAATTTTGTACCTTACTATTTTTAGAAATAGGTGATTGCATAGAGCCCGAAACATCACAAGCCAATAATACGTTGGTTTGTTCATCAAAACCTTTGATAGAAGCCGCACTTATCTGTATAGCTTTTTCCAAAGCATCTAAAACTTTTGCTGTATGAACAAAAAAGAGTTCCTTCAGTTCTTTGTAAGCCGCCAAAAATCTGAAAGGAAACTGTTTGGAGTTCAAAACAGCTTTTTCGTTGCTAAGATAATCCACAACCTTCTGGATATGCATTTCACTTACGTTTGCTTCCAAAATATTGCGTAGATTTCGCAAAGTAGCCATATATCCTATTTTTCCACTGTCTATTAACTCCTCCCATTTTGCCTTAAAAGCTGCTATCTTCTCCTCTTTTTTATCAAAACCTTTTTGTCCAAGTACTGAAAGTTCTACTTCCCAAGTATAAGGTGTTTCCAATTCGTCTCTAACGATTTTATCAAAAATAGCTTGCTGAGCTTCATCTTTAGCTTTTGGGTGTACCAAAAACAAAGCGTCCCTCAATTTGATTTCGGTGGCTCTATTGTACTTGGCAAATTGGTACTCATCAAACTGATTAAAAGCATAAGCCAAACCTTTTTGAATTTGCTTGGAAAGTTTATTGAGTTTTTTCAAGTCGGTACGTGTATTTGCCTTTTGGTAATAAGCTAGTAATTCGGTAATTTCATCAGCACGCTTGATAATACGACTTAGCATTTTACTTACAAGTTGGTCGCCAGCATGTATTTTGGCAAGTTCCACCGCCAACACTAAAGGTATAGTACGCAAATTCATTTGCTCGCGGGCATAAATTGCCAATTTGGCTACAAAAGTAGGCTCACATAAAGGCAAAAGAGTTTTAATACGCTCCAACTTTTTATCTGCTTTTTCATAAAACTGCTCTGATAAAACAGATGTTACCACAGCAGTATACAAATCCATTGCAGGGCTCAGCAAATAAGCTTTTTCTCCTTCATAATTTTGGGTAGTATTAGTTCCTTGTGTTTTTTTGTTAAATTTCATAAAATTAGTTTTTAAAGGTGATACATAACGACACTTTGGAGAGAGTAGGGGAATCGAACCCTTATTTTTTGAATCACAGTCAAATGTCCTAACCATTGGACGAACTCTCTCATAAAAACAGGCTACAAACGAGAAGTAACTTTTACGATGCTCTATCCAATTGAGCTACTTCTCCCATAGAAAAATATGTGGGGAGAAGAGAGGATTTGAACCTCCAACCATCGGCGTTACAGGCGAAGTAATACTTCCCTACGGCACTGTTTTCGTGCGAAAGATAGGACTCGAACCTATATGGTTAGATTTTCAGTCTAATGCCTTGACCATCTCGGCTACTTTCGCAAAATTATGACACTCATAAAAGCAGGCTACAAGCGAGAAATGTATATTATGCTAAAAATGGAGCATAATCCAAGAACGGAGTAACATTTCTCTACGACACTGCTTAGTGGAAGTAGTAAGACTCGAACCTACTCAGCCCAAAGGCAACGGTTTTACAGACCGCTCCAACTCTCCAACTTTGGCGTACTTCCCTGAAAAACAGGCTACAAGCGAAAAAAAGCTATTTTTATTTCGATGGGACTCGAACCCACTAATTTTTGCATACAAAACAAACGTTTATCCAAATAAACTACGAAGTAACTTTTTTCTACGGCACTGCTTAGTTCGCTTGGCAGGATTCGAACCTGCGACTTTCTCATTAAAAGTGAGAAGCTCTACCCCTGAGCTACAAGCGAATAAAAAGAGGCTACAAACGCATAAAGGCATAAATTAAATGAACTACATTTCAAAATTGAAACGATGGGACTCGAACCCATTACCCATTGTACCCAAAACAATTGTTCTAACCGAAGTAACTTTACGCTACGGCACTCTTTAAGCGGTCAGTACGAGAATCGAACTCGTATCACCTGATAGACAGTCAAGGATCATAACCATTAGACCAACTGACCTTGTATTTTAGACAATAGTATTCCAGCTAAAAAATTGTATTTTTTTTAGATTATCAAATTCACTACTGCTATATGCTAACAAAGGCAAAAGCAATAAAAAAAGTCCGAACTTATTTATTTTAAGCTCGGACTTTTTTGCCTTTTTATTATTGTTAAGATTTACTTATCTCTATAAAAATGACTAAAAAACTTACCCGAGCAATAAAATCGCTTATCATCTTTTCCGAAGCCAAGTAGAATTGACGGAATATTATGATAGCTTTTTGGTTGATATGTAAATGTCTTGCTCATTATTTTTTATTTTTATGGCACAAAGTAAAATACTTTTTTTGTACTTTTCAAATATTTTTAGAAAAAAATAAATTTTATGCTATAAATCACACCATTACTAAATATTCTCCACAGATTTTTTATATATTTATTCAGACACCAAAAAACTCCCATAATGGGAGTTTTTTGGTTTAGTGAAGAACTATCTTACGGACAACCTTCGTCTGCCCATACACTGCCTCCAAAAAGTAAATGCCCCTACTCAAATGACCTAAATCTAAAGCCAACTTCTTGCTCTCATTAGTACCCAAAGTCAATTCTCCCTGCATCACCTCTACTCCCAACTGACTTAGCACACGATAACTCAAGAACGTCCCCTCAAATGTCCTCAACTCCAAGTTCAATACACCATCCGTAGGAATAGGATAAACATTTAAATAAGTACCACTGCCCCAATTGATTACCTCCACATTGCTATAACTCACTGAACGCTTATCTGTCTCCTCTATTCGCAAACGATAGTAATTTGAACCTCTTATAGGCTTTGTGTCATAAAATTGATAGATGTTTTTACCCGATGAAAGCTCACCTATACCAAAAAATTCCTTCCCATCATAACTCTTTTCCACCACAAATCTCGCTATATTCAGCTCAGAAGCCGTAGACCAAGATAAACGAACCCAGTCAGACTCTGGTACAGCCCTAAAAGATAATAGTTCCAAAGGAGAAGGCGTGGGCGTGGGCGGCAAGCCTACTCCAAAACCAGAAAAACCATTCCCAAAATTACCTTCTATCCAAAAATCTGTCCCAAATAAGCCCTGTGTAAGACCCGTACTCTGCGTACTTGAAGAACCCAATGATGCTGAACTGATAGAACCAGATGTTTTATTGATAACTGCCGAAGCTCTTACCTGAGATGTCGCTGCCTCCCAGCCTGCTATCTCAGTTTCCGTATAATAAATCCTGATATTGTAGTTGCCAGAAGGGTTATTATTAGTTGGTATCACTCGGATGGTTTTGCTTGTCAGGTACTCCGAAATAGGCGTAGTTGTGAACTGAAGTGCAGAGGTGCCAGCTCTATCCACATAGATTTGTGTACAACCATAGTCATGGCTTGTAGGGTTTTCTATCTTGGCTATCAATTTCCCATTGCTCGGATTATAGGCATAGACCGTAGAGT
>JANRLU010000276.1:0-2620 GCA_033762275.1 Thermonemataceae bacterium
TTCCGAAATCTCTCGTAAACTCTTGCTCTCCAAGTGATAGCCAAAGGCGATGATGCTTTTAGGTTCAAAATGTTTATCAGCGTCTATTTTTTCCAACAATGATTTTAGGCTGTCTGTGGTAAAACCTTTGTGCATTAAATACAATCTGCCATTGCCATAATAAGCGGTGTAACCGTTTAAATCAACACTTTCCAAATCTTTTGTTAAGGCAATGCCATCGTACGTTTTCCAAGTAGTCAGCAAGGCTTTTATGTCGTCTTCTGTTAGCTTGTCAAAATTAAATAATTCTTGTTGTGGGTTAAACTGTTCTGCTTCAAAGTTGTAATCTTCCCAAATAGGAGTGGTTTCAAAAACTTTGAAATTATTTTGAGTTTTGCATTTTTCAAGTTGTGCTATTTCGGCTTTGGTTTCTTCGGTTGGTAGTTCTGTTTTTAGTTTTTTAATTTTTTCATAAAGCCCTGCATTTATTTTTTTCGCCGCTCTTACTAGTCTTTCTTTGGTTATCTCAAAAATGGTGGGCTCAGCTTTCAATTCATTTTTTACAAAATCGAAAGCTGTTTTGTTTTTCTTTGGGTCGATTGGCTCAGGTAGTTGCACCAAAATAAACTTTCTATTCCCTCCATCTTCTGCATTTAGTTGCATTACTGCATCGGCTGTGGTGCCCGAACCAGCGAAGAAGTCGAGGATGAGGTCGGATTGATTTGCTCCCATTTCAATCAATTTTTCTATTACATCCCGTGACTTTGGGAAATCAAAAATTTTTTTTCCATTGAAGATATTTTTTACCTCTATCGTTCCTTTTTCTGAATTGTCTTCTTTATCCCACCACACAGAACGAGCCATTTTTTCTTCTTTCCGATATTTTTCTACTATTTGAAAACCTCCATCCATCATAGCCTTTGCAGCTATATTTACATTTAAATTTTCACCTGCCTTTTCTTTTCCCCACCTCCAAACAGTTTTTACTCCCTGAGATTCTTTTGGGAAAAGTTCAATAAAACCTTCTTTCTTAACTATGGAAATTTCAAATAATCCATTGTCAATGGTCTTATTTGGATTTATATAGAATGGATAATAAAGATTAGGCCGATTACCTTTGTTAAATGCTATATTTCGGTTTCTTAATTCACGTAAATCAAATCCTGAAATAGAATCTTGATATTGAAAAATTTTATTTTTATCGCTAAGTAGATTAATTTCTGTATTTAAGGTTTTTGAATATGCTAAAATATACTCGTGCATTTGTGCTATTCCGCCATAATCTCTTCCCCTTGGATTATTGACTAAAGTTATTTGCCCCACAAAATTCTCTTCCCCAAAAACCTCATCCATCAACAACCGCAGTTGAGCCACTTCATTGTCATCAATTGAAACGAATATCACACCATCATTCTTCAATAACTGTTTAGCAATATAAAGGCGCGGATACATAAAAGTGAGCCAAGCGGAGTGACTGTTACTGTCGCTTTTGGTAAAGGATAAAATTCGTTTTGCTTTTTCTTCATCTACCCCAATCAGGTTTTGTAACTCTTTTACGGTAAACTTTCTATCATCATTATACACAAAACCATCACTACCCGTGTTGTAAGGTGGGTCAATGTAAATCATTTTTACTTGTTCGTAGTAGGCATTGGCAAGGTGTTTCAGCACTTCTAAGTTATCGCCTTTTATGAGCAAGTTTTCAGAATTAGCGTTTTCGGGTAAGGCGTTGTGTGTTTCGTCTGCTTTTAGCAAAGTAGTGGCAGGGTCGCTTGCCAAAAGTCTTGCATAGCTTTTGCCTAACCAATCTAAACCGTAGCTCTCGGTAGAAAAGTTAATTTCCTTTTCTGTCAGGTTGTTTTTAAATTTCTCAAATTGAAAATTTCCGTCTTTGTCAAAACAATGTGGAAAATGAATTTTCAATGTTTCCAAATCTTTGTTCGGTACTTTTATTTCGGTTGTTATTTTTTGCTCTTTGCTCATTTATTGTCTTTTTTATTATCGTTGTCAATCAAGAGGTCTTTCACGTTTACATCCAATATTTTGGCTATGTCGTAAAGAACTTCTATTCGTGGTTGTTGTCGGTTTTGCACATAAGCATTTACCATATTGTAGCTTTTGCCCAATTGCTCGGCAAGCCAAGTCTGCTTAATGCCTTTTTCGTCCAACACTTCTTTTATTCTGTTCATTTGTTCAAATGATGTCAAGTCGCAAAGATAGGTTTATAATTTTTAGTATCTCATTTTTTAAGATAAAAAGTAATCAAATTATTTTCAACAATCTCAGAGGTGCGTTGGCAAAAAACGGCTCTTTGGCTTTTGTCTGTGCCTTGGCTTGTGCGGTTGGGGCAAAAGCCAATGTGCCGTTTGTGCGGTGGCAATAAAATTGAATTAAAAAAAATGTGCGGTGGGGAAAATAAAAAATACAGAAGGGTTGACAATGAGTGTCGGCTCACTCGTTGTCCGTTTTGAATATCGTTTCCTGTTCTTCTGTCACCTGTCAAAATGGTTTGCTTTTTCGGTTTCTCCGTCTGGTTGTGTCGTCTTTTACACTTGCAGCCAATGTTGCGGGGATTTGCGAATTTACAAAAAATCAGAGCGAAGCGAAAGATTTTTTTGTAATTTCGTAAATGCCTTGTTGG
>JANRLU010000277.1:0-2222 GCA_033762275.1 Thermonemataceae bacterium
TTTTTCATAATATACTAAGGCAAGTTTTTCTGCCAAATCGGAATAGGTGGGTGTTCCTTCTGCGCCACTTTGTTTTAATAACTCAAATGCTTTTTCTAAGTAAGTAACCGAAGAATCATAATAGGTATGGTTGGCATAAGCAATGTCAAAATAAAACTGCCCATAAGAGGTATAGGTCTCTGCCATCCCCTTATTGTCTTTTTGTCGTTTATGTATGCGAAGCGCACGATTGAACGATTGTATAGCTTCTTGGAAATTTTTATTTTGAGGGCTTACGGCATATACCACAATCGCTTCATTGACCCAAGCTCTTGCCAGTCCTGTCTGATAATCGAGTCTATTTGCCAGCCCGATGGCTTGATTGGCAAAATCTAAAGCTACTCGTGGATTATTAGCCATCCGATATTGCACAGAGAGTTCATTCAGCACATCTACCCGCTGGCGAGATTGTGCTGTGACTAACAAAGCTTCCAAGCTATCTATCTTTATGCATTGAGCTACTACTGTGTTTCCTAAGAATAAGAGCAATGATATTAATATCCATCCGCAGATAGTTAATTTAGATAATTTCATAACCATTAGTTAATAAATGACAGGATATACTTTGGGTTTTAAAGTTACAAATAAATACCAGAATGAGTAATTCCGGTTGCTAAATAAGACTTTATACAAAAAAAAACCAATCATTTATGTAAAATGATTGGCTATTTTAATATGAATATCTGATAAATTCTAAAAAACTTCTAATATCTTGAAGTTTTTATCTCGAAAGCTGTAAAAATCTTCTGCTTTTTTGCCTACCATCGCTTTGAACAAAGGAGATTCAATAGAAATGCCGAAATAAACATCATTTTCTATCTTGATTTGCCCGATATTGGCTGATACAAAGACTTTCTGCGCTTCAGTAATGACTACTGAGCCTAAAGCAATCGTGTCTTGGGAACGGTCTATTTGAATTTTTCTGAGTGTATTCAATCCATCGAGTGCTTCGCTATATTGCTTGGCAAACATATCGCGGTCTTGTTGCATTTGTGTTCGGAACGATTCAAACTTTTCTTCTACGCTGGTATCTTCCATATTTGCGGTTTCTTGAGCATCATCCATTGCTTTGCGTGCCGTTTCTATACGCTCAGTTTGTTTTTGGATACAGTATTCAAGCAATACTTTTCTGATACGCACTATTTCTTCTGCAGTTCTCATATATTAGATAGTTGAATTTTCATTAAAAAATATAATAGTTCCCTAAACGAATATACTTTAAAAAGGTTGGATAGAATTTTATTGAGAATTGGTAAATAATACTCAGACCGTAAATAAAAAACTACTCACTGAGGGTTTCCCAATGAGTAGCCTATAGAAACGAATGCAAGAAAATATACTTTTATAAGGCAAAGCCTTAGTCATTACAATATCACACACTGCATTTTAGCTCTTTGTACCATATCCATCAAATCATTTGCCTGGATTGATTTAGCAGTATCCGTACCGGGTAGGATGCTGTATTTTTCTACCTCTTGATTGATTTTAGGCAAGAAAGACTGCTGAAGCCAGTTTTGGATTTCTTTTTGGTTGGAAAGCTCCAACTGGCTTTGGTTTTCTAATATATTTAATATTTGATGCTTGCGAACTAATTGCATCGTAAGCTCCATCACAAGTTTATACTGAGCGATTTTCACGAGAGAATGCCATACGATTTCTAAAGTTCTTTTTTCTTTTTCTAAATGTATGGTTGCATATTTGGCATCAAAAACTTTCATGATTATATCTATTAATGGTGAATCCCTTATTTAAAAATTGTTACATTGTTTTCACCTATATAGACAAACCCAAAGCCAAAACAAACATTTGGAAAAATACAAGGCTGTGGCTTTCAATTTAACTCGTTTTAACATTAATCATAAAATACTGAAAATCAACAATTTACCACCATTCTATAGCTAAAAATCAATTCTTGCGCTGTGCTTTTTTTACAAAAAAATAACTTTTTAAAATCCCAAATGTTTTTTGTGAAGTTCTAAAATTTCCCAAAAATGGAAAAACATATTCCAATTCTAAAAAAGAGAAAACCCACACATAGTTGGAAGTATGTGTGGGGTAAAGTGTGGTTTTGAACCGATAAAAATTCGCTACTCCAGGTTTTTGCGGATAAAATTCGGAAGTCCAAAGCATCCTTTGAACAATTCGCTGTTTACATATTGGAGTTCACAAGTCATCGCATCTAA
>JANRLU010000278.1:0-2281 GCA_033762275.1 Thermonemataceae bacterium
GAGCGGATTTTATCATCAGCTTTTTTCTTAAAATAAATTTTGTTGCCATATACAACTTTTTTATTATCGTCATTTTTGTATTCGTTGGCTAATACAACTTTTCCTTCTGCATTGATAGCGATTTTTTCATAGTTGATAATCTCATTATCTAATTGTGCAAGATAAAGCATTATAAGATGAATAGTACCATCTACTTCAACAGAGCGTTTTCCAGTTAGGTCTATAGCCATATCATTAGTTCTAAAGAAGCTAAATTCTGCTAAAAAATAACCAGCTTTATTAAGTGCTGAAAAATAGGAGGTGTTTTTCTTAGCAATTTTTTCTACACTCAAGGGAGTCCCAATGGGCTCTAAGCCTATCATTACAACATTGTCTACATCAGGAAACAAAGTCTGAGCATGTAGAAAATCGGCTCCACTAAATGGATAAAAAAGCAGCCCACCTTTTTGGTTAGGTTCTTTCAGAGCTTCTTCTGCCCAATTTTTCATTTTCAAGAGTTTTCCTTTTTTTAGTCTGCTCCATTTTGCATCACTCTCTTGAGCATAACTTTTCCAAGCGGCATCTTCTTCGTATTTTTTGAGCTCATCGTTTTCTTGTTGGCTCAAACCAGCTATATAACGAGCCATTTCGTTATACTTTTTATCAGTTGTTATTTTTCTTTCCTCTATTTTTTTAGTTTGAGAGTTGCTACTATCAGCTATTTTTTTAGTTTGAGAGTTGCTATTGTCATCTTTTTTTGTTTCTTTACATCCGTAGATACTTACAACAATAGACAGTATCCATAGGCTAAGAGCTATTTTTTTCATAAAACTTTATTTGTAAAATTTATTTTTTAGTTGAGTTTTTGCTAAGTAAATAGATTATACTTCCTGAAATCAGCATACCTATAGTAATGAAAAAAGGCATAGATTGCTCTAAATAGGGTTTTTCTGGATTCAAATTGATGGCAAAAGCAGCTTTTGTAGCAGGAAAAATTCGTTCCTGAAATAAAAACCACATTGTCCAGCCAGTTGCTACCAAAAATATAAAAGGAGTGAGGGGATACCCCCAAGTTTTATATTTTCTTTCAGCTTTAGGTTTTTTTATTCTTAAAATAAAAACGCCTAAAACAGTAGAAAAGGTGAAAACATCTAAGATAAAGGCAATTGCAAATAAAATAGACTCAAAAGAAGAAGTAAATATAAGGATAATAGATATAAAAGATTGAGCAAGTATAGCTGTGCTGGGAACGCCTTTTGCATTAGTTTTAGCTAATCTTTTAAATAAAGGAAAATCTTCACCTATCATTTGGGTAACGCGGGGACCTGCAAAAACCATAGAACTTATGGAGGATACCAGTAGTAAAGCAATTAAGCTTGCCATTATCTTGCCACCAAACTTACCAAAGATTACTTTTGCTGAAAGATACCCTACTTCTAAGGGTTTGGAAAAGTCTTGTGCTTGTTCGCTTGCCAGCGTACTGATAGGGATAGTATATAAAAATATAAAATTAAGTAAAATGTAAGCAGCCATCACTACTAAAGTACCCATAAGTAAAGATTTTGGTACATTTTTCTGTGGGTTTTCTATTTCGTTGGCAAGATAGGCAGAAGCGTTCCAGCCTGAATAAGCAAAAGAAACGAAAGCTAAAGATACTGCAAAGCCTTTTTCTAATATAGCTTTCCAATCTTTTTCACTGGGAATGACCTCTAAATTTTGTGGACTATCATTGAGAAAAATCCCTGAGAGGATGAATAAAAAAATAAGACCAAGTTTTACAGCTGTAGAGTACCTCTGAAAACTGCCACCTGCCTTCGTATCTGTGGCATGTATAGCAGTAATAACAAGGACAACACCTGTTCCTATAAGTTTCGCATCAACGCCTATCACATTTGAAGCGTAAGTTCCTAAAGCGACAGCAGCTAAGGCTACTGGAGCAGCAAAACCAATCGTTGCGGAAATCCATCCTGAAAGAAACCCAAACATAGGGTGATAGATATGGGATAAATAATTGTACTCTCCACCAGAGCGTGGCATCATAGAGGCTAATTCTCCATAACTCAGAGCTCCGCTAAGGGCAATAATACCACCTATAAACCACAATGCCAATAAGGGAAAGGCATAAGGCGTACTTACCGCCTGATAACCTAAACTTGTAAAAACTCCAGCACCAATCATATTTGCGACTACAATAGCAATAGCCGTATTAAAACTAACTTTTTGGGAAGATTGCATTTTAATTTGATAATTTAATGTGATAGCATTACTATAAAAGGTAAAAACATATAATCTCTACCTTTTA
>JANRLU010000279.1:0-16818 GCA_033762275.1 Thermonemataceae bacterium
TTCTGTGGCACTATCTGTCAGCGAATAAATTCGCTGCCTTCCCGTTAGGAAGCAGGCTGCTCTGTGTTGCCCGGACTTTCCTCTTTGCCTGAGCAAAGCGATAAGACGACTTGTAGCCCACAAAATTACAGAAAATTTAGATTTTCTTTCGCTTTATTTTGAAATAACGCAAATAATACCAATATTTGTAAAAAACTTTGTTGGTATGAAAAAGTTAGTTTCTTTTTTGTTATTATTGAGCTTTGTAGTATTATTAGGTGCTTGCGGCAGCGATAGTTATTCGTATCGTAGAAAGCACGGAGGCTATGATAGCCAAACTTGGATTCCCAAAAGGCATTATCCTTATTATTGGAACAAAAAAGCTAGATAAAATTTTATGTGGAGGGTTCTGTTGTTGGTTTTAGGAGTTTTTTTGCTTTCTGCTTGTGCTGATAGCGGAGCATATCGCAGGAAACACGGAGGTTATGATAGCCAAACTTGGACACCCAAGAAACGCCATGACGTGAATTTTCGTACTTACACGGGGTATCCTCGCAGAAGATAAATATGAAGTATTTGTTCAAAAAAAAATCTCTCTTGCTTATTCTGCTGGTCTTGGGTATCAGTTTGGAGGCTTGTGTATCACAAAAGCCCCCAAGGAGGCGTAACGGCAAAATACCGAAATCAGGTCGGATACCTTGCCCTATAAAAGATTGTTAAGATGCAAAAAATTATCATAGCTATAGATGGATACTCTGCTTGCGGAAAAAGCTCCACTGCCAAGTTAGTCGCTGCCGCCTTGGGGTATAGCTATATCGATACAGGAGCAATGTATAGAGCTGTTACCCTCTATTTTTATGAAAATTACATAGAACTTACCAATCCCAAAGCTATTAGCAACGCCTTGGACAACATCGATATTAGTTTTCGTTTCAATCCCTTACGGCAGCAAAGCGATACTTTCCTAAATAATCAAAATGTAGAAGATGAAATCCGAAAAATGTATATTTCGGAACGGGTAAGCCCTGTGAGTGCTATTGCAGATGTACGCAAAGCAATGGTAAGGCAACAACAAAAAATGGGTAGAAAAAAGGGAATTGTAATGGACGGCAGAGATATTGGTACTACTGTTTTCCCAGAAGCCGAAGTGAAAGTTTTTATGACGGCAGATCTCCATACAAGAGCTATCCGAAGACAGAAAGAACTCATTGAAAAAGATGAAATCATAGATTTGGACGAAATCTTGGAAAATCTCAAGACACGCGACCAAATAGATACTTCTCGCCCAGAAAGCCCCCTCAGAATGGCAACAGATGCCTATTTTTTGGATACAACTTTTATGGCAATGGATGAACAAGTAGACTATGTACTTCAATTAGCTACTACAAGTATTCTTAAAGCTAACAGAAAAAAAGAAGTAATGGAGCTATCAGGAAATGAATAGAAAAATAGCCATATTGCTGAGTTGCTGGTTAAGTTTATTAAGTTTTTTTCCAAAAACGGACTTCCAGCATATTGCCGATATTTCTTTCCTTATCCAACATTACCAAGAGCACCAACAAAGCCAAGCCATCAGTTTTTGGGAGTATCTCATCATTCATTATACCCATAACCCACATAGCAAAGAAGAAAAACACAAGCATAAACACCTGCCCTTACAACACCAGCATCTTGATTTTCAGGCGAGTTTCATAGTTCCAGTTCTCCCACTATTGGAGCTATTAAGTTTTTCTCCTCAAAGTAAAAGAATATTTTCAGAAAGAAAGCATTTTTATCATTTCACCAATCTCAAAGGTATTTTTCAGCCCCCAAAATACGATATTTAAACTCAACTTATTAGCCTTCGCTAATTAAATAATTTCTTTTCCCAAGGTTTCAAATATCATCTAAATTCAATTTTATGTTAGATTCCATTATCGGGTTTTCTATCCGAAATAAAGCTATTGTAGGACTTTTTGTAGTAGCCTTGCTTGTTTGGGGCACTTATTCCCTTAGTCATATTCCCATTGATGCCGTACCCGACATTACCAATAATCAGGTACAAGTAATTACTTCTTCACCTCAGTTTTCTGCTCAAGAAGTAGAGCAATTTATCACCGCACCTTTAGAGCTTTCCTTCGCTAATTTACAAGATGTAGAGGAAATTCGCTCCATTTCTCGCTTTGGGCTCTCAGTTATTACTATTGTTTTTGATGATGAAATGGACGTTTATTTGGCACGGCAGTTGGTAAGTGAGAAAATCAAACTTGCTGAGAAAGATATTCCAAGCTCTATGGGGCAGCCTTATCTGGCTCCTATTTCCACTGGCTTAGGAGAAATCTATCAATATGTTATTCGCCCTCAAAAAGGCTACGAACACAGATATAATGCCCAAGATTTGCGTACTATCCAAGATTGGATTGTGAAAAGACGACTCACAGACATAGATGGTGTAGTAGAAGTAAATAGTTTCGGAGGCTTTGTAAAACAATACGAAGTAGCCCTGCACACCGAAAGACTGAACGCCTTTTCTATCAGTATTTCAGAGGTGTTTAAAGCTTTGGAGAGCAACAACGAAAATACAGGTGGTAGTTACATTGAAAAGCAAGGACAAGCCTATTTCATCAGAGCAGAGGGCTTCATTAAAAATACAGAAGATATTGGAAATATCGTTATCAAAAAGACAAATAATGATGTTCCTATTTGCATCAAAGATATTGCCCAAATTCGTTTGGGTAATGCCATCAGATATGGAGCAATGACACAAAACGGCAAAGGTGAAGTGGTAGGCGGTATTGTGATGATGCTCAAAGGAGCAAATTCTGCCAATGTCATTGCTAATGTAAAAGAAAAAATAGAAAAGGTACAAAAAAGTTTGCCCGAGGGCTTGCTCATAGAGCCTTTTTTGGATAGGACAGTTTTAGTAAACAAAGCGATTTTTACAGTTTCAGAAAACTTAGCCTTAGGCGGTTTGATAGTTATTTTTGTGCTTATTTTGTTTTTGGGAAACCTGCGTGCTGGGCTTGTGGTAGCCAGTGTTATTCCTTTAGCCTTACTTTTTACGATTGCGATGATGAATCTTTTTGGAATTTCTGCCAATTTGATGAGTTTGGGAGCAATAGATTTTGGTTTGGTGGTAGATGGAGCTGTCATTATCGTGGAAGCCATTTTACATCATCTGCACCATAAGCATTTTTTAGCCCATAAAACGCTTAGCCCAACAGAAATGAACGAAGAAGTTTTTGTGGCAGCTAAGCGAATCAGAAAATCAGCGGCTTTTGGGGAAATCATTATTTTAATGGTGTACCTGCCTATTTGGTCTCTATCGGGCGTAGAGGGAAAAATGTTTAAACCTATGGCTCAAGCGGTGAGTTTTGCTATTTTGGGGGCTTTCATCTTGTCGCTTACATACGTTCCAATGATGTCGGCTTGGGTATTACAAAGAAAAATCAGTACCCAAAAGAATTTTTCTGATAAATTGATGACCTTTTTGAGTCGTCTGTACCAACCACTAATGATATGGGCTTTACGAAAAAAATTACTCGTTTTAAGCATAACAATTTCTAGCTTTTTGGGAAGTATTTTTATTTTTCTAAATTTAGGGGGAGAGTTTATTCCTGAATTAGATGAAGGCGATTTTTCCGTAGAAACTCGCTTAAAAACAGGCGTTTCGCTTTCCGAAACTATCCGAATATCCACAGCTTTGGAACAAAAGTTAATGAAGTTTCCAGAGGTAAAAACTGTTGTTTCCAAAATTGGCTCTTCGGAAATCCCTACTGACCCGATGCCCATAGAAGCCAACGATTTGATGATTATTTTAAAAGATAAAACTGAATGGAAAACAGCCCACAGCAAAAGCGAATTAGCTGACACCCTGCAAAAAGCCTTGGAAAGTACCGTTCTGGGGGTTGGCTTGGAGTTTCAACAACCTATTCAAATGCGTTTTAATGAGCTAATGACAGGCGTAAAATCTGATATTGCTATCAAAATTTATGGTGATAATTTAGAAATTTTGGCACAAAAAGCCAAACAAACCGAAAAACTCATCAAAAAAATAAAGGGTATCAAGAATATACGCACCGAGCAAATTTTAGGGCTTCCTCAAATACTGATTACCTACAACAGAGCTAAAATGGCTCAATTTGGTTTAAATATCCAAGAACTCAATCGCATAGTGCGTACAGCAATGGCTGGCGAAACCGCAGGAGTTATTTTTGAAGGAGAAAAACGTTTTGATTTAGTACTTAGACTCGCTCAGGAAGCAAGAAGTGATATAGAAAGCATCAAGAATCTGTATGTAGAAACTCCTGATAAAAAATTTATTCGCTTAGAGCAAATTGCTACTGTTGCTTATCAAGCCGCCCCCGTACAAGTATCCAGAGAGAACACGAAAAGGCGAATTGTCATAGGTGTAAACGTGCAAGGCAGAGATGTTGCCAGCATAGTAAAAGAAATGCAAGAAATATTTGACACAAAAAAAATAAAACTGCCCGCAGGTTATCACGCAGAATTTGGAGGGCAGTTCGAGAATTTAGAAAAAGGACAAAAAAGGCTCATGGTAGCTGTTCCTATTGCCCTGAGTCTTATCTTTATGCTTCTCTATTTTACTTTTCGTTCCCTCAAACAATCTTTACTTATTTTTACAGCTATTCCACTATCAGCTATAGGAGGCGTTCTGGCTTTGTGGATACGTGGAATGCCTTTTAGTATCTCCTCTGGGGTAGGTTTTATAGCTCTTTTTGGTGTAGCAGTGCTTAATGGTATTGTTTTGATAGCTTATTTCAATGATTTGAAGGCTGAAGGTTATCAAAATTTACATAGAAGAGTGCTTTTGGGTGTTTTGGCTCGGCTACGACCCGTTTTGATGACCGCCTCAGTGGCAAGTCTGGGCTTTTTGCCTATGGCTCTATCAAGTTCGGCAGGAGCAGAAGTACAAAAACCATTGGCTACTGTAGTTATTGGCGGCTTAATTTCGGCTACACTGCTCACGCTCATTGTTTTACCCATTTTGTATATTTATTCAGAAAAGAAATTCAGTCTTATGAAAATCAATAAAAAAACCTTACTTAGCATATTCTTGATATGTATTATCCCAACTCTAAAAGCACAAAAGGTATTAACCTTAGAAGCAGCCTTACAAAGTGCTCAAAAAGAAAATAACTTTCTCAAAGCCAAAAATACCGAAATAAGTTACCGAAAAACTTTAGAAAAAACGGCTTTCAAACCCCAAAAAATCAATATAGATGGACAATACGGGCAAATCAATACTTTAGAAAATAATGATTTCTCCTTACAGATTTCGCAAAACATTGCTTTGCCTACCTATTACAATGCTCAAAAAAGCTTTTTGAGAAACCAAAGTATAATCGCTCAAAAGAATTACCTTTGGGAAGAGAAGCAACTAAACTATGCTATAAAAAAGCTGTTTTTTGAGGCAGCCATTCTCTTTCAAAAACAAAAATTACTCCAACAAAAGCAAGTCGTTTATCAAAAATTGGCAATGGTTACAACCCAAAAACTCAAAGTGGGTGAAGGCACAAGTTTGGAAAATATGAGTGCTGAAATTTATTTGCAAGAAATCGAACAAAATCTGTTTGTTTTAGAAAAAGATTTGGAAACGATTTATCTAAAGATAGCCTTAGAAAGCAACAGCAAGGAAAAAATCATTATTGATACGACAGGGCTTGTTTGGGAAGCTCAATTACCAGATACCTCCAAGCAAAAGGATTTTGCTTTGTTGGAACTATGGGAAGCCGAAAAAATGCTTAGCTATCAAGAAAAGACACTTAGCCAAACTGCTCGCCTGCCAGAGCTCAAATTAGGTTATTATATGATGAGTATCGATAAAAAACTCGCTGCTAATACTTTTCAGTTGGGCTTGAGCCTTCCACTTATAGGGCGAGGCTACGGAAATGACGTAGAAGCAAGCAAAATAAAAACCCTAATTGCTGATAAAAACTATGATTATCAGAAAGAGAAACTACTCAAAGAAAGGGAAATCTGGCAGAAACGCTTGCAAAAAGATATACAGAAAGTCGCTTATTATCAAAAAGCCCGCAAGCAAGCTCAAATAATTTTACAAAAAGCTCAAAAAAATTACGAAGTAGGAGAAATTGATTACATAGCTTTTACACAACTTATACAACAAATCTGGGGTATAGAAGAAGCTTACTGGAACGCTCTACAAAATTATAACGAAACAGTACTCTATCTGGAGTTGTTATACTAAAGACTAATTTAATTTTATCTTTCTGCTAAGAAAATTTTTTGCAAAAAGAAAAAAAGTTTATATTTCAGACCGAATTCAACAATCTTTTATGAAAGTGTTCAACAATTTATTGTGGGTATTGGAAGATGGCATCTTAACGCTATCTATCAACAGAGAAAGCAAGCTCAATGCTCTGAATGCAGAGACACTTACTGAGCTAAAAGAGGCTTTTCAGGCAGTCTATGACGATGAAAGCATCAGAGGAGTTATTTTGACAGGTGCAGGCGAAAAAGCCTTTATTGCAGGAGCAGATATTGCAGAAATATCTCAACTTACGGAGGTGAACAGCCGTAAATTTGCAGAAATAGGACAAGAAACCTTTTTAGCGATAGAGAATTGTCCTAAGCCAGTGATTGCGGCAGTTAATGGTTTTGCTTTGGGCGGAGGCTGTGAAATCTCTATGGCTTGCCATATACGCATTGCTTCTGCCAATGCAAAATTTGGCTTACCAGAAGTAAAATTAGGTATTTTACCTGGCTATGGAGGTACACAAAGAATGCCCCTGCTGGTAGGTAAAGGAAAAGCCTTAGAAATGATGCTTACAGGTGATATGATTTCGGCAGAAGATGCCTTACAAATGCATCTAATCAACTATTTACTTCCCAACAAAGAGGAGTTATTACTGAAAGCAAAAGAAATTTTGAAAAAAATCATGAAAAATAGCCCTTCAGCTATAGAACTTATCATTACGGCTACCAACGCAGGTTTATACAGAGAAAAAGGCTATCAAGCAGAAGCTAATGCTTTCCAAAAAGCTACACGCACTGAAGACTTTAAAGAGGGAACAAGTGCTTTTTTAGAGAAAAGAGAAGCCAAATTTACAGGAAAATAAATGTATGCTATTTGCAAAGTAGACATTGCTCCCCTACGCCAAAACGCTTCGGATAAAACAGAAATGCTCAGCCAGTTGCGTTTTGGCGAGATAATGCAAATTACAGCAGTCTCCGAAAATAATAAATGGCTGAAAATTAAAACTTTATTAGATAATTATGAAGGCTGGATAGATATTTTGCAAGTTCAAAAAATAACTGAAAGCTATTACCAACAATACAGCAATCAGCTTCATTTGCACCAAATTTGCAGCAGCATTCAGACGATTTGCCATTTACTTGATAACAAAGGTAATATCTTGGAAAGCACTCATCTTAGCAAAGGAGCAATTTTACCTTTTTTCTACGAAAAAAAAGACACTAAAAACCTAAAACCCCGTAATAAATCTTTTTTTCAAATAGAAGAACAACTTTACTTGTTCAGAGGAGAAGTATATGAACAAAAATATGAACCTAAAAAACTTATTAGTAGAGCTCTAAGCTACAAAAATATTCCTTATCTCTGGGGAGGAAAAAGTTTTTGGGGAGCTGATTGCTCAGGCTTCGTACAAGAAATTTTCAAAAGCTTTCAACTTTTTTTACCACGAGATGCCTACCAACAAGCTCTTGTAGGAGAAATCGTAGCAGATTTTGATGAAATTGAAAATGGTGATGTAGCTTTTTTTGCCCGTGAAGAACGTATCATACACGTAGGCTTGGTATGGAAAAAGAAAAACGCTTTGAATATCATACACGCAAGAGGCTTTATCAGAGTAGATAAATTAGATAAAATGGGTATTTGGAGCAAGCAAGAGCAAAATTACTCGCATTACCTACATAGTTTTCGGAGGCTAAAATTTTGATTTCACTTTATTATTTTTATATTGCAAAAAATTAACCTTGAAATTTTTATGAGTATAGAGTTAAATAAAAAAACAGGCATCAACCTAAGCAAGGGTAGCAAAATTTCTTTAGAAAAAGAAGGCAAAAAGTTAGAAGATGTATGTATTGGCTTAAATTGGGGGGCTATCAAAAAATCTGTTTTATTTAATTTGCTCAAACAAACCGTTGCCGTAGACTTAGACGGTAGCGTTACGATGTATGATGAGCATAGGCAAATTTTAGAAACAGTATATTATAGGAAACTTCGCTCTAAAGATGGGGCTATTACCCATAGCGGAGATGACCGTGATGGTGATATTTATGGTGATGATGGTCTGGATAATGAAGTTATCGAAATAAAATTGAGCCAAGTGAATCCTAAAGTGAAATATATTGTTTTTTATCTAAACTCCTACAACGGGCAAGACTTCGCTGATATTCCTTACTCCAAAATTCGTATTTTTGAGGGAACACCCAAAAGAGTAGACGCTGTTTTTGCTACATTTAATCTCTCGGCTGAGGAAACCTTCCGTGGGCACGTCTCTATGGTTTTAGGCAAAATTGTGCGGAATGGTAATAATTGGGAGTTTACAGCCATCGGTGAAGCCACCGCTACCAAAAATATTGATGAAACTATTTTATACATCCAAAATAACTATTTACTGTAGTTGTAGATACGCAATTTAGTATGTATCTACTTTATATAAAACATTATGATTCTTTCAGGTAAAGAAATAGAAAAAAAATTAGGAAAAGATTTATTTATAGAGCCCTTCAACGCCAAACAATTAAACCCTAATAGCTATAATTTGAGGTTACACCACGAGCTTTTGGTGTACGAAGAGGATGTATTAGATATGAAAAAGCCTAATAAGTTCAAACAACTGATAATCCCTGAAGATGGTTTGGTGCTGGAAACCAACAAACTCTATCTGGGCAGAACTATAGAATATACCCGTACCGAAAATTACGTCCCTATGCTTGAAGGACGCTCGTCTATTGGGCGTTTGGGTTTGTTTATACACGTAACAGCAGGGTTTGGTGATGTAGGTTTTGCAGGCTTCTGGACTTTAGAAATCTTCTGCGTACAACCCATTAAAATCTATGCTGGCGTGGAAATTTGCCAAATTTACTACCATAGTGTAGAAGGTGAGTACGAAAACTATAAAAGTGGAAAGTACCAAGACAACAAAGGCGTACAAGCAAGTTTGCTATACAAAGATTTTGAGAAGTAGTTTATGAAGTTCTACGGGCTATTTTTTGGGGGCTTACTTTTTTTATTTTCTTGTGAAGATGATAAAAAAATGCGTAACATTAAGCCCTATAAAGGAGCGATGATTGAGTCTTCTTTTATTTCTACATTCTACAGCGATTCTGCAAAGCTAAAAATGAGAATAAAAGCTGATAAGCAATATCAATTCCAAAATGGAGATTTAGAATACCCGCAAGGAGTTGATATTGTGTTTTTCAATGCTCAGAAAAAAGAAAGTTCGCATCTCACAGCCCAAAAAGGCTTTTTTGATAAAGCTAAAAATATCTACACCGCCACAGGTAAAGTGGTAGTTACCGACCTCATTGAGCAAAAAGTACTAAGAACCGAAGTGCTGCATTGGTCTCCCAACCAATACAAAATCTATACAGATAAGTTTGTCGTGATACAAAGCGGACCCAATATCATTAAAGGTGAAGGTTTTACCGCTAATCAAGATTTCAAATACTACAAAATTCTTAAACCAACAGGCTCAGGAATCATCAAAAAGAAAAAGTAATTGTTTCCAAACAAGTTCTTTCTATATTTAGTTAGTCTTCCAAAAAGGCAACTATGGGCAAAATGCTAAAGAAAAGTAACTTGCCGCAAAAGATATGCAAAACCTGCCAAAGACCTTTTTCTTGGCGTAAAAAATGGCAAAATATTTGGGAGGAAGTAGCTTACTGTAGTGAAAATTGCAGAAAAAATAAGAAAAAAACACAAAAAAATTTGGAGATATAGTTTTTTTGCACGAACATTGCAGTCAATTTACTAAAAAGCTCCGTTCGTCTAGGGGTTAGGACACAAGATTTTCATTCTTGTAACAGGGGTTCGATTCCCCTACGGAGTACAAAAGCCTTTAAGTTAGCTACTTAAAGGCTTTTTTGTTATAGATACTATGTGATAAAAATTGTAGGTTTTTGTATAAATACACTTTTTTTTTAGAATTTTATTTTTTGTTCCTATATTTGTTTGGCTTTGACATATAATTTGTATCCAAAATTAAACAAACTCCCTTTATGATAAGCAAAGTAATCACTGATTTAGACGCTGTTATTCAGCAAATTCCAGACGGGGCAACGCTTATGTTGGGCGGCTTCGGCTTGTGTGGTATCCCAGAGTATAGCATTCAGGCTCTACTCAAATCAGGCGTAAAAAATCTGACTTGTATCTCTAATAATGCAGGCGTTGACGACTTTGGCATAGGTTTATTGCTCAAAACCAAACAAGTAAAAAAGATGATTTCTTCTTATGTTGGGGAGAACGAGGAGTTTGAAAGACAATTACTTAGCGGAGAGTTGGAGGTAGAGCTTATCCCACAAGGTACTTTAGCAGAGCGTATCAGAGCTGGGGGGGCAGGTATTCCTGCGTTTTTCACACCAGCAGGCGTAGGCACGGAGGTCGCTGAAGGGAAAGAAGTAAGAGATTTTGAGGGAAAACTATATTTGATGGAGTCTTGGCTAAAAGCCGATTTCGCTATTGTAAAGGCTTGGAAAGCTGATACTGCTGGCAATTTGATTTTCCAGGGTACAGCACGTAATTTCAATCCGATGATGGCTACAGCGGGCAAAATTACTATCGCAGAAGTTGAAGAAATTGTACCCGCTGGCGAGTTAGACCCCAACCAAATTCACACATCGGGCATCTATGTAAACTATCTTTTTAAAGGTTCTAACTACGAAAAACGTATAGAGCAGAGAACTATCAGCAAATAATGCAACTTCCAGAAAAAATCAATACAATTTTTGGCATAATTATGGTACTCATTTACCTTGTAGGAGGTACATTTGTCATCATTTATGCAGAAAGACTAAGTGCTAACCCGCCTTTAGCCAAAACTTTAGGCGGCATAATGTTGGTGTATGCCCTCATTAGAGCTTCAAGAGTTTGGAATGTACTAAAGCAATCAAAAGAAAATAATCGTAAAAGATTTCAATAATATTTAGAGTATGCTACAAAAGAAAATTATTTTCCTACTCTCTGTTTTTTTCAGTGTATCTTGCCTATCTGATACCCAAAATAAGGAGAACGACAAAAAAGAAGATACGCCAACAAGTGGCAGTATTCGGATTGCTGTAGACGAATCTTTTGTACCCTTGGCGGAGCAAGAAATTCTTGCCTTCACAAATCAGTATGCCAACGCAAAGATACAGATTATTGTTGCTCCAGAAGATAAAGCCATTCAATTGATGTTGCAAGATAGTGTAAATGCCGTTATTGTAAGTAGAGAGCTTAATACAAAAGAACGCAAAGAAATAGAAAGACAAAAAACCGTTGTACAAAGTTGGCTCCAAGCCTATGATGCTTTGGCACTTATTTTGCACCCTCACCATAAAGATACAAATTTCTCTATGGAAACGCTTAAAAGCATATTTGCAGGAAATATTAAAAAATGGAGTGATATACAAGGTAGCTATCCAGATAAGAATATTACTATTATTCTTGATAACGCTAATTCCAGCAACTATAATTTAGCTAATGCCAAATTAGAAATCGCTGATATATCCAAACTAAAAATATATGCTGCTAAAAGCCAATTAGCTGTTATTGAAAAAGTAAAGAAAGATAGCTCTTGTATAGGCTTGGTAGGTTATAATTGGCTAAGTAATAACAATAGCCAAACTGATAGCTTGCTCAACAAAATAAAAATTGTTCGTATAAACGAGCAACTTCCTTCGCAGGCAAGTTTTGCAGAAAAAAAATATCCCTTAACAAGGTCTTGTTATACTTTAGTAAAAGGTGGTGGAATTGGTTTAGCCTACGCTTTCGCTTCTTTTTTCAATCAAGAAATAGGACAAAGAATTGTTCTGAAAGCGGGGCTTCTCCCCTACAAAATTCCTCCACGTGAGATAGAAATTATCAAGTAACTTACCAAAAGTGTTTTTATATTTCATTATTTTTAATTTTTTATCCAATGAAAAAACAACTAATCCCAATTTTTATGCTTTTGAGTGTTTGGCTCAATGCTCAAAGCATTCAGAAAGGACTTCAACTGATGGATATGGAGCAGTATAGCTCTGCCCAACAAGTATTTGAGCAACTTCTACAAGGTAAAAACTCAGCCGAACACCATTATTATATGGGATATTTCTATGCAAAAAAAGAAGATATCCAAAATGCTAAAGCAAATTTTGAAAAAGGCTTAGCCTTAGATAAAAAGAATTTCCTCAACCAAGTGGGTTTGGGAGAAGTAAAACTAATGGAAGGCGATAAGAATGCCGCTAAAACAATTTTTGAAGAGGCTATTTCTAAAACTAAATCTAAAAACCACGAAGTTCTTTACAGAATAGGCGAAGCCTACCTCGCTCACAAAACCAATGACCCTTATGAAGCCGTAAGAGTCTTGGAAATGGCTATCAAGCTAAAAGATGCAACTTTTGAAACTTTTACCATGTTGGGCGATGCCTATGTAGCTACCCAAAAAGCAGAAAACGGAGCAAAAGCCTCTCAAAATTATAGCTTTGCTATCAACAGAACGGAAAATAAAAATGGGAAACCCTTGGCTAAATTAGCTGAGCTACGCTTGCTCGTGCCCAAACCTGACTACACAGACGTATTACAAGAATACAAAAAAGCAATGAACGCTGACCCCAACTACACACCCATTTATCGTAAAATAGCAGAACTTTATGAGAAAGCTGATAAGTTGGATAGCTCTATTGTCTATTACGAACGTTATATGCAACGCTCTGAACGTAGCGATGAAGTTAAATACAAATATGCCCGTTATTTATACCTGACCAACAAAAATGCAAAAGCCTTAGAAGAGTTCAAAGCCTTAGATGGCAAAGTAAAATATCCTGAATTTTACCGCTGGTATGCCTATACCCTCCAAAAAGCTGGAATGAATGCCGAAGCAAAAACAATGTTGGATAAGTTTATGGCAAATAACCCACAACTTACTTTCTCTGAAGACTACGAATGTTATGCTAATATTGCCTTTGCCACTAAAAATCAGGAAGAGGCATTTAGTAACTTGCGAAAAGCTGCTGAAAAGAGTAAAGATGTAGAAAAAAATGTATTGTTCTTAGAAAGAATAGCGGACACACTTTCTAATCAGGAGAAATACAAGGAAGTAGCTGATACTTATGATGAAATCCTTAAAATTTACAAAGGCACTAAACAGAGAGCTTCCTATCAACTTTATGCTGGTTATTATAGAATTTTCTCTAAAGAGTATGATAAAGCTGCGGAAGGTCTTAGCAAAGCCATAGAACTTGCCCCAGACCAAGCAAACCCTTATTTGTATTATGCTAACAATAAAGTAGCTCAGAACAACAAGGATATTACAGAGAAAGCAGAAGCCCTACCTTATTATACGAAATATATTGAAATTACAGATAAATATATCAGTAAAGCAAAAGACAAAGAAAAGGAAGCCAATAAATACAAAGATAACCGTGCAAGAGCCTTTTTGTATATGGCAAAATACCAATATGCTAAAAAAGACCTTGCTAAGTGCAAAGAATTTGCCCAGAAAGTTTTGGATACCAAAACCACCAAAACTTACGTAAAAGAAGCAGAGGAATTATTGAAGCAGAAATCTATCAAATAATATGTAACAAAAAGGCTCTGAAATTTCAGAGCCTTTTTTATGAATAAAACTAAAATTTAGAATTATTATTTACTGAGCCGACCAGCCTCCATCAACAGGCAAAGAAACACCCGTAATCAATTTAGCATTATCAGAAGCTAAGAAAACAGCCAAAGCACCTAACTGCTCCACCGTAACAAAATCTTTGATAGCGTGCTTGTAAAGCATTACTTTCTGTATAACCTCCTCACGAGTCATATTGTGAGCTTTCATTTGGTCAGGGATTTGCCCCTCTACCAAAGGCGTAAGTACATAACCTGGGCAAATGGCATTGCAGGTTATTCCGCAAGTAGCACCTTCTAAGGCTAAAGTTTTGGTAAGCCCCGTTACACCGTGTTTGGAAGCTACATAAGCTGATTTGAACTCAGAGGCCTGCAAGGCGTGTGCCGAAGTGATATTGATAATTCTTCCAAAACCTCTTGCTTTCATTCCTTTCCAAACGGCTTTGCTTGTATGAAAGGCAGCCGTAAGATTGATGGCTATGATAGCATCCCATTTGTCTTCTGGAAAATCTTCTATGGGTGAAACAAACTGAATACCCGCATTATTAACCAAAACATCTATACTACCAAAAGTAGATTCTGCTAAGGCGACCATCGCCCTAATTTCCTCACCCTTCATCATATTGGCAGGGCTAAATAAAGTTTTCACGCCATATTTTTCACCAACTTCTTTGGCTACTTTTTCAGCAGCATTTTTTTCATCATCATTTCTTGCTAAGCCATTGAACATAATATTGTAACCAGCCTCAGCGAGAGCCGTAGCGATGCCAAGACCAATACCACTGGTACTTCCTGTTACGAGGGCACTTTTTCCGTTTGTCATAATGAGTTATTGCGTTTGGTTTGAGTTTTGCTAAGATAAAAAAAATGCGGAAAAGGGCAAAATTTTTTCTAAAAAATTAAGATTTTATTTCGCTTGCTTGGCTTCTTCTTCCAATCTATCTTGCATTCTTTTGCAAATATTCTCCATATCCATAGCCATAATTTCGTCGCCTGTGGCTACCCTTATGGTATCTGCTAATCCCGAAATGGTTTCTATACAAAAACGTTTCATTTCCATTACTTCCATTTTTTTTGTCCAGAGGTCTATTTTTAATGTCCCTTTCCCCCAGCTATCCCAAATAGCTAAAGAAATCGCTTTTGCTTGTTCGTCGCCCGCTTCTGGTTTTTGGGTAGCATCCCATAAAATTTCTTCACACACATTTTGCTCATCAAGACTAATATTAAGGGTAATTTTTTCTTTTCTCATACTAAAACAGATTTAAAATTTACTACATTTGCTAAAAATAGCTACGATAATGATGCGATTTTATTGTTGGTTTATTGTATTTTTTGGAAGTAATTGGGCATTCGCACAAACACAACAAAAAGATTTAGAAAAAAATTACGAAAAAGCCTTAAAATATTTTGAAAATGGTAAAAAAGCAGAGGCTTATCGTTATCTTGATAAATGCTTAGCAATAGACTCTACTTGGCGTGATGCTTGGTATGCGAAGGGTTTTTTTGCCTTAGAAAGCAATGAATATGAGTCTGCTACTTATTTTTTCACCAAATCTATTCAGTTTAGCTCTCTGGATACGCTTGCTTACTTAGGCAGAGCCAAATCTTTTTTGGAAATAGGTAATTACCCCCAAACATTCAGAGATATACAGTTTATTTTAGAAAAAGACAGCACTCATTTACAAGCTCTTATGGATATGGCTTATGCCTATGCTACGACAGGTTATACAGACTTGGCTCAGAGCTACTTAGATAGAGCTCTACAAAAAGAACCTGAAAATGCAAGTATTTGGCAACTTAAAGCCTACACCTATTGGCTCGCAAAAGATTGGAAAAAAAGTGAATTTTTCAATGATAAAGTTTTACAAAAAAGCCCTGAAGATATAGAAAGTCTCAAAATAAAAGCCTATTTATTATTTGATAAAAAAGATTTTGCTGCCTTTCTTCAAACTTTTCAAAAAATTGCCAAAATAAATAAATATGCCTTTGAGGAAGATGATTTTTACCAATGGGGAATGGCTCTCTTTCATCTAAAAGAGTACGGTAAAGCCTTAAAAATATTTCAAAGCTACCCCAACACCCAAAATATAAACCTCTTATACGGACAGGCATTGTGCTACATACAGCAAAAAGAACTCACAAAAGCTTGGGATATTTTAGAATATATAGAAAAGTTGGAGCCAACTCAAACGGCAGAATTTTATTACAATAAAGCTTTTTTAGCTTACCAACTTAACAAAAAACAACTTAGCACAGAACTTTACAAAAAATCTCTTGCCCTGATGCCAGAATTGTACGAGCATAAAACACCTAAAAATGCAGAAACTGTACTTATTGCCCACACAAATGATTTACTAAAAAGTAGTCTGATAAACTCCGAAACAACAAAACTATTATTAGAGGCTTACCAACAACGGGCTTTAGCCTTTTTGGAGATAGAAATGTACGAAGATGCAAAAAATGACCTTCAAAAAGCTTTCAAATTAGACTCTCTTTCTTCCATAAATTATGGCATTAAAGGGCTTACAGAGGCATTGGAAATAAAAAAAGTATCTCAAAAACATTTTGATACAGCAGAAAAACTATGTCAAAATAATGAAGAAAAAGAAAAAATATATTGGTTGAGGGCTTTAGCTGCTTCCGAAACCGAAAATTACGGGCAATCCTTGTTTTTTTTGAGTAAAGCCATAGAACTCAATCCGCAGGAAGCTGACTATTATGCTGAGCAAGCCAATATTTTTTACCAAACAGAACAAAGTGATGCAGCCCTTACAAGCATAGAAAAAGCTCTGGCTTTGGATAAGGAAAACACTGATTATCAATTAGATAAACTTAAAATATTGTATACCGAAAACAAAATGGTTTCTCTATTGGCTGCCTCTACAATATTCATAAAAAATAATCCACTGATAACAGAAGCCTATTTTTTTAGAGCTTTGGCTCTCCTTGCTGATGGACAAAAAGATGAGGCAAAAAAAGACTTAAATTACTTCCTACTTTTTTATCCTGATGATAAAGATGCTAAAGAATTATTAAAAAATATTCCATAAAAACAC
>JANRLU010000280.1:0-3677 GCA_033762275.1 Thermonemataceae bacterium
ATTATTATTAACTTGGCTAATGGGGTTTCTCCAGAAATAACCATAGATGCTTTGTATGCTTTCACTGATTGTGAAAATGCTATTTCTCCTAATGCTTGTATTATTATTGATAATAAACCAATTTTTATTGGAGTTGATGAAATCCTAAAAAACTCTACTTTTCGTACCAAAGATTTGCTCCAACAAGAGTTGGAAATCAGGAAAAAGGAGTTACAAGAAAAAATACTTGCCGCTTCTTTAGAGAAAATTTTTATAGAAAATAAAATTTATAGAAAAATAGAGGAGGCTGAAACTTGGGAAAGTGTTTTGGAAATTATCAAAAAAGGACTAGAACCCTTTGAAAACCTATTTTATAGAGCTATCACGGAGGAGGATATTAGTAAGCTCACAGAAATAAAAATTAAAAGAATTTCTAAATATGATAGCCAAAAAGCAGAGGAGGAGAAAATAACGCTTGAAAATCATCTCGTAGAAACGCAAAATCATTTAGAAAACCTTAATGACTTTGCTATCGCTTATTTTAAAAACTTACTTAAAAAATATGGCAAAGGTAGGGAAAGAAAGACCCTTATCACAACCTTTGGAGCAATACAAGCCAACCAAGTAGTAGCCAATAACACTAAATTATATGCTAATAAAACTGATGGTTTTATTGGTTTTGGGTTAAAAAAAGAGGAATTTATCTGTGATTGCTCTGATATTGATGATATTATCGTATTTAGGGCTGATGGCAAATTTTTGGTTACCAAAATAAGTGAAAAAACATTTGTAGGAAAAGATATTATTTATGTAGGTGTATTTGATAAAAATGATAACCGAAAAACCTACAATATGATTTATAGAGATGGTTTGGCTGGAACAAATTATGTGAAACGCTTTCAAGTAGGAGGAATCACGAGAGACAAAGAGTACGACCTTAGCAAAGGAGAGTCAAAATCCAAGGTTTTATATTTCTCTGCAAATCCTAACGGAGAAGCTGAAAAAATAAAAATCACATTATCAGCGAATTGTACTGCAAAAAATAAAATTATAGAGTATGATTTTAGCGATTTGGAAATTAAAGGAAGAGGAAGTATAGGAAATATTCTGACAAAATATCCCATCAAAAAAATTGAAAAAACGGCTGAAGGGATTTCTACTTTGGGTGAGCTCAAAATCTATTATGATACGGCTACTGGCGAACTCAATAAACAAGAAAGGGGGAAATTATTGGGCAGCTTTGAGGGAGATGACAAAATATTACTCATCTACAAAGATGGCAGCTACGAAATTAAAAACTATGATATCAGACGCTACGAGCCTATACAACTGCTACATATAGAAAAATTTAATAATGACAAAATATTAAGTTGTGTATATTTTAATGCTGAAAACGAACAATATTTTGCCAAAAGATTTAAGATAGAAACAAGTACTTTGGATAAAAAGTTTTCATTTATAAACGAACACCCTAAGTCTAAGTTATTGGCTTTTAGTACGCAAGAACAACCACAAATCAGGGTTGCTTACTACAAAGAAAAAGAAAAAAACCTCAGCGAATTTGTTTATGACTTAGATATTTTGGCTGAACTAAAATCTTGGAAAGCTCTTGGAAATAAATTGCCTATCCAGAAAATAAAAGAAATACAAGTAATCAGTACTGAGAGCCAAGAGAAGGAAACCCAAATGACGCTTTTTTAAAAAAAATAAATTTATATGAAAATATTGTTTTTTATCATATTTTTTATGTTTGCTTGTGTAGCAAAATCGCAAGATATTCTCACTTATTTCAAAGATTTTCCTTACAAACAACCTACAACTATTCTAAGGGATATGCCCAATAATCGTTTGCTGGTAGATAATAAGCATCATTTCTTGAATGTGGAGAATATTTCGGATATGGTATATGAACAATCTTTTACCTATTTTGAAAAAGCAAATAGCGAAAAAGTTTTCGCTTATCGGTATTATGAGCATGGTGGAAAAGATTTTGAGAGCGTTTATCAAACAGATTTTTATGCCTTAGAAAAAAATAAATGGATTTCTTTACCTATCAATAAAACTATAAACTATAAGGAGTTTTGGGCTGATGAGCAGAAGGAAATGCCACCTGTTAATTATTTGGAAAAAATAGCTATAGATATTGTTCTACAAACACACAAACATAAAATAATACATGTGTATCTACGCAAACAGCCACTTACTAAAGAAGATGCTCTGGATAATACGCTTTTAGATAAATACTATAAGTCATTCAAATACAAGCAAATACATTTGAAATGGAACGCTGAAATGGGTTCTTTTGAAATTGAAAAAAAATTTTAGAATAGATGTCTAACAAGAAAAAAATATTTCTTTTATTATTTATTTTAGCAATTTCTTTCATAGCTGATTTGTATTTTGGGGCAATTCATATTGATTTTTACACATTTTTAAATACACTTATAGGTAGAAATACTGATAATTTTATACATAAAATAATATTTGTTTTCAGGTTGCCAAAAGCCTTGACGGCTATTCTTGTGGGTATGGCTCTATCAGTGGCAGGTTTGTTGATGCAAACTTTTTTTTCCAATCCTTTGGCGAGTCCTTCCGAATTGGGCGTTTCATCGGGGGCGAGTTTGGGCGTGGCTTCTTTTATGTTGAGTTCGGGTTTGGTCTGGGGCGAAAAATTAGCCATAGAAACTTATTACTTGATAATTTTTTTAGCAGTTATCGGAGCTGTCCTTGTGATGCTTTTGATGATAGCATTGAGTAGCAGCGTACGACAAATGAGTGCTGTATTGATTATAGGTTTGATGCTGAATAGTTTGGTATTGGCTGTATTGGGTTTCTGGCAATTTCTGAGCAGCCCAGAGCAAATTCGTGATTTTTTGTGGTGGTCTTTTGGTAGTTTGCAGACAACCAATTACCCACAAATTTTGATAATGACTTTTATGATAGCAGGTATATTTTTTTGGATATTTTTTCATATAAAAAACTTAAATGCCTTACTTATTGGGGAGCGATACGCCCAAACAATGGGAGTAAAGGTCTCTCATTTGCGTTGGCAGCTAATTATTTGGGTGGGGGTCTTGGCGGGGCTTGTTACGGCTTTTTGTGGTCCTATTGGTTTTGTAGGCTTGGCTGTACCGCATCTTAGCAGGGCTTTGTTACGCACAGCGAACCATCGGCTATTGCTACCTTTTTCGGCTTTGATGGGAGCTATAATTTTACTTTGCTGTGATATGATAGCAAGTAATATTTATGGTAATTTTGTTTTACCCATCAATATTATTACGGCTTTGTTTGGCTCACCTGTAGTGATATGGATTATTATGAAAAGAAGGTTTTGAAAGATAAAATTGCACGTATTTTATTTTTTGATTTAATTTGCATATATATTACTCAAACTCAATGAAAAAACTCTCTATTATTATTCCTGCCTATAATGAAGGTAAAACAATTCATAAGATTTTAGATAAAATAAAGGCTGTAAAACTGCTTAATGACATAGAAAAAGAAGTAATTATTGTAAATGATTGCTCCAAAGATGATACTGAAGAAGCCATAGAGCGATACCAGAAAAATAATCAGGAACTTACTATTCAGTATTTCAAACACGAGGTAAACAAAGGAAAAGGGGCGGCTTTGCATACGGGTATTCAAAAAGCGACAGGTGAGTATCTTATCATTCAAGATGCTGATTTGGAATATGA
>JANRLU010000281.1:0-7156 GCA_033762275.1 Thermonemataceae bacterium
TTTCTAAAATATAAAAATATGCAAACATTCTTTTTGTTCTTGGGCAGTTTGGGAGCTACAGAAATAATGATGATTTTGTTTATCGTTTTGTTACTTTTTGGAGCAAAAAAGATACCAGAATTGGCTCGTGGCTTGGGAAAAGGTATCAGAGAGTTCAAAGATGCGACCAAGGAAATTAAAAAAAATATAGAGGAAGAAACTGAAAGCCTCAAAGATAAATAGCAAGTAACAAAATATTCCTAAATTATTTTGCTTGGCTTATTGCAAAAAGAAAATTATTTTTTAATTTTGCAGTCCGAAATTGGATTTTACAAAAAATACACGATTATGGCAGTTACCAGATTACAAAGAAAACATCGTAAAAATATAGCTCGTGCAAAAGCTTATGTGAAAGACGTGAGCCGCCTCCTTGCCAAACCAACACTTAAAAGTGTTGATGTAGAAGCTATTAAAAAAGAATTTGCTGAGAAAAAAGCTCAACAAGCCTAATTTTCAGAGATTACATGATGATACTCAAACCTGTTTGCACAACTGCAAACAGGCTTTTGCTTTTAATTGACGCTCAATCACTATGAATGAAACAGAAATAGCCGAAAAAATAGCTGCTCTACTTTTGGATATAGAGGCTATCAAACTGAGTCCGCAGCAGCCTTTCAAATGGAGTTCGGGCTGGCTTTCTCCTGTCTATTGCGATAATAGGCTAACACTTTCGTATCCTGATATTAGGACTTTCATTAAAAATGCTTTTGTAGAGCTTATCAAAAATAAATACCCTGATACAGAGCTGATTGCAGGGGTAGCTACGGCAGGCATACCACAAGGAGCTTTAATCGCTGATGCCCTTAACTTGCCTTTTGTGTATGTACGTTCAGAAGCTAAAAAACACGGAATGACAAACCTCATTGAAGGACACATTCAAACCAAACAAAAAGTAATTGTTATTGAGGATTTGGTATCTACGGGAGGAAGTTCTGTGAAAGTCATTGAGGCTCTAAAGGAAGCAGGTGCAGAGGTACAAGCTATTTTGGCAATAATGACCTACGGATTTGAGTTAGCTCGTAAAAACTTTGAAGAGAAAAATGTAACTTTTCTGGCTTTATCCAACTATAATTATGTACTTATAGAAGCTGTAAAAAGAAATCTCATCACTGAGCAAACAATGGCATCTTTGCAGGAGTGGCGAAAACAACCAGACATTTGGCAGGTGAGTTCTATGTAATAAAAATCTTTTGCCCTAAAAAATATTGCTTTTGTCTATCTTTTTTTAGAAATTGCTTAGGAAATGTAATTTCGTAAGTATGGAGTACAACCGTAATCAAGAAAATGAAGCTCTGCGTACCAAAGAGCTGCAAACCATCATCAAAATTTGTGATGAGTTTAAAAACCTCAATAGCAATATCAATCCTTTTATTTACTTCAAAAAGGCTCAAGCTTTGCTTGCTTTGGGTAAAGAACAAGAAGGTTTGAGAGGCTTATGGATTGCCCAAGAAATTTTTGAAGAAAACTACGGTAACTTAGATAATTCGTATAGCTGGACAAAAGAAATAAGCGATTTATATTTGCAAATACTCATAGAGCAAGCCAAGAGAGCAGATAAGCCCAGCAAGGCTTTGTGGTTTTACAATGAAGCCTATCAGCTTAGTAAAGAGCCAGAACAACGCTATGAGTTTAAAAGGCTTTTACAAGAGGCTTACCAAGACCTTGTGCATAATCCTATTGATGCTGACCTCAAAAATTTCGTTTTGCTTTTGGATGAAGACTTGCCTAATGGAGAGCCTCAATATACCTTACCTTTACTATATCAACATTTGGGGGCTTTGCAACTGATAGGCAACAAACCAAGAAAAAACTCTTTTTGGTTGGCTCACCCTTACAAAAAAGCTATTTATTATGATTTTGAACAAGCACTTCAGTTGCTTTTTAGTGACTATGTGAATGAATTTGTTCAACTTTTACAACATCTTGGGGCTACTAAGCTAAACCTGACCTATACCAATAATCGACAGGAAGAGGGAGGTACAGACCCTGCTGCCGAAAAACTTCCTGATGATATCAGTGCTAACAAACAACGAAAAATAAATACAAATACCTTAGCGTATAACTTTCAGCCTACACAGCGTATTCATTTACCTACTAATCTGGCTTGGTATGCTTCCCAAACGGATTGGCAGGCTATGGTAGCAGAGCGTACGCAAGGTTCTTTGGCAAGCTATGAAATTATACTCTCTACAGCTAATCTACTGCCGCTCTCTGATTTAGAAATACAAGAAGCCCTTGAAGAAGCCCAAGAGTTGCTTGAGCAGACGCAGAAAGCCAGCAAAATAGAAAGTGGTGGCAAACAAAAAAGAAGAAGTAGAAAAACTAATATGCAGGAAAAGCAAAGTCCCACTTTTCAGAAAACTTGGGAATATGCCGAATGCCATATCTACGTAGAATTTGCCAATATAGAGTCGCTTAAAGCAGAAGTAAACCTACATACCTTGGAAATGGTAGAGGTAAATCTTGATAAAATTGCTTCTGAAACACGTAAAATGGAAAGTGTTGATGTTTCTTCGGTGGTGAATGAAATTGTAAATAAGGTAAAAAATCAAGGGGGGGCGTATAAGCCTCAAGAGCAAGAAGAAGAAAAAATACCATCTGAAGTCAAAAAAGAGGATAATATAGCTCCCGATTTTAAAACTAAAAAAACAGAAATAGAAGGAGAAGAAACAGCTTATGACAAATGGAAGCGACTTATTCAGGAGGAAAGAAAAATAGCCAAGGAACTCATAGAGCAGCAAGAACAAGAAGAAAAAGCCAAAATAATAGAAGAGGTTCTGCCACAAAGAGAAAGAACAACGGAAGCCTATGAACCAGAAAAAATAGAGAACTTTCAAGAGGAAAATACTAAAAAAGATAGTGATGGTTTCACACAAGAAGAAAGGTTCTATTATGAAATGCTACAACACGCCTACCAAGACGGGGCAATATCTGAAGATGTTCGTAAAGTTTTGGAAAGAAGAAGGCAACGTTTTAAAATTTCGGAACAAAGAGCAGCGGAGATTGAACAAATAATGTTGGACAAGAGTAAAGTAGAGTAAGTACATACCCCTATTGCTATGATAAATTTTAACGTGGGACCCTCCAATGTGTATCCACAAATAAAAGGCTTTTTACAAGAAGCCTACCAAGAGCAGATACTAAGTATGCCACACCGTAGCCAAAATTTTATGGATATGGTGAAAAAAACAATAGCTTTGTTTAAGCAAAAACTTAATTTGCCCAATGACTATACACTTATTTTTGCATCTTCGGCAACGGAATGTTGGGAAATGATAGCACAATCTTTAGTTACCAATAAAAGTTATCATATCCTCAATGGAGCTTTTGGCGAAAAGTGGTATAATTATACAAGAGTTTTGCACAAACATGCTGAAAGGCACGGATTTGAGGCAAACGAAAATATTGATATTACTAAAGTCCAAACTTTCTTTACTTTCGCTGAACGCCGCACAGGAAAAGCTGAATTGGAGGATAAAGCTCTTATTTGTTTTACCCAAAATGAAACTTCCAATGGAACGCAAATCCCAATGCAAACTATTGAGGAAGTGCATAAAATGTTTCCTAAGCAACTAATTGCTGTTGATGCTACCTCTTCTATGGCGGGAATAGAGTTTTCTTGGGAAAGTGCCGATGTTTGGTATGCCTCTGTCCAGAAATGTTTTGGCTTGCCTGCAGGTTTGGCTGTGATGACGCTTTCACCAAGAGCCGTCGCAAGGATTCACGAAATAGGCGAAAAAAGTCATTACAATAGCTTATTAAAAGTTTGTGAAAGTATTGAAAAACACCAAACTACTCATACACCCAATGTGTTGGGTATATATCTCTTAATGCGAACTTTGGAACAAATGGAAAATATCAAAGAAATTGCAAACATTACAAAAGAAAGAGCAAAGGTTTGGTATCAATACATAGAAAAGCATCCTGTTTTTGAGCCACTTATTACAGAGGAGGCTGTTCGTTCTCAAACTGTGGTTGCTGTGAAAGTAGCCCCAGCCTATATAGCTCATTTCAAAGAAGAAGCCAAAAAGGCAGGTTTCCTTTTAGGAAACGGCTATGACAAATGGAAAGAAAACACTTTTAGAATTGCCAATTTCCCGTCTATTAGTCAAGAAAACATCACTAAACTCAAAGAATTTTTACATCAATACGAAATACTAAATAATTAATCAAAAAAATAAAAAAATGATAGTTGTAACAGGGGCTGCGGGCTTTATCGGAAGTGCATTGATTGCTCGCCTCAACCAAGATAATTTCAATGCGATAATAGCCGTTGATGATTTTTCCAAAATAGAAAAAGACGCTAATTTACGTGATAAAAAAATCCTAAAAAAAGTAGAAAGAGAGCTTTTTTTTGAGTGGCTTGAGGAAAATCATCAGCATATAGAGTTTATTTTTCATTTGGGGGCAAGAACCGACACAACAGAGTTTGATGTAAATATATTTAATCATCTGAACTTAGAATACTCCAAAAAAGTTTGGAAGGCTTGTGTCGCTCATCAAATACCTTTGGTATATGCTTCTTCGGCGGCTACTTACGGCTTGGGAGAGCTTGGCTATGATGACGATGAAAAAACAATGCCTTCGCTCAAACCTCTCAACCCTTATGGGCAATCCAAACAAGATTTTGATGTTTGGGCTTTAGCTCAAGATGAAAAACCATTTTTTTGGGCTGGGCTTAAGTTTTTTAATGTATACGGACCTAACGAATACCATAAAGGGCGAATGGCATCAGTAGTTTTTCACGCCTTCAAGCAAATTACGGAAACACAAGCAATGAAACTTTTTCGCTCACATAACCCTGATTATTTAGATGGAGGACAAAAAAGAGATTTTGTGTACATTAAAGACGTTGTAGAGGTCTGTATGTTTCTGATGCATCACCGCAAAAACTCAGGTATCTATAATTTGGGTAGTGGAAAAGCTCGCACTTTTTTAGACCTTACCAAAAATACATTCAAGGCAATGGGCATAGAGCCCAAGATTAGCTTCATTGATACCCCCCTTGATATCAGAGATAAGTATCAATATTTTACAGAGGCGAATATGAAAAAACTAAAAAGTATTGGCTACGATAAACCTTTTCATAGCTTGGAAGAAGGCGTAAAAGATTATGTAGAAAACTACTTAATGAAAGAAATGAAAATATACTGATTTTTCTCCAATAGTTTTCAAAATTTGACGAAACTATTGGAGGTATTTCCACATCATTTTAGCTGCTGTGGCAGAGGCTCCTGCCTCACCCATCATTATTTTTAGTTGTTGATAATCTCTTAAAATATCTTCTCTACTTTCACCAGCGACTACTTTTTGCAGCTCTTGAGAGAGTTTTTGTGTTTCAAAGTCATCTTGAATAAGTTCTGCCACCGCTTTTTTCTGTAAAATTAGATTCACCAAAGAGATATAAGGGACTTTTACTAATCTTTTCGCTATTTGATAGGAAATATTGCTACCTTTGTAACATACCACTTGTGGCACGCCAAAGAGGGCAGTTTCTAAAGTAGCTGTACCTGAGGCTACTATGGCACTATGAGCATAGCTTAGTAAGTCGTAAGTTTGGTCATAAATAATTTTTATTTGATAAGTTTTACAAATTTCGTATAACTCTGGCGGAAGGTTAGTTATGCCTGCCACAAGCCACTGAAAGTTTTCAAAATCAGGCTTTACAGAAAGCATTGTAGGCAAAAGATATTTAAGTTCTCCTTTTCTACTTCCAGGCAAAACAGCTATAATAGGTTTATTGGGCTCTAATTGGTTTTTCTCAAAAAAATTACTTGTTTTCTCAAAACTTTTGATGGCATCTAACAAGGGATTACCAACAAAATCAACTTCATAGTTAAATTGTTTGTAAAAATTCTTTTCAAAAGGAAGAATTACGAACATTTTATCCACATTTTCCTTTATTTTTAGAGCTCTTTTGATGTTCCAAGCCCATATTTTAGGAGATATATAATAAAAGTTTTTTATGTGGTTTTTTTTGCAGAATTTGGCTATTCGCATATTGAAACCTGCGTAATCTACCAAAATTACTACATCAGGTTGGTAAGTGAGAATATCTTGTTTGCACAATTTTAAAAAGCCTAAGATTTTTCGGATATTCAGCAAAACCTCCAGAAAGCCGATAATTGCCATTTCTTGGTAATGTTTTACCAAAGTACCGCCTACCGCTTGCATTTGCTCGCCTCCAAAAAATCTAAATTCGGCATTTTTATCTAATAATTTGATTTCTTTCATCAAATTAGAGGCGTGCATATCCCCTGAACGTTCGCCTACAACCAAATAATATTTCATTTCTTGTCCTTTCTTTGCTTCAAAATCATATTTAATTCCGCTAAAAGGGCTATCAATATGCCCAAAAATAATCCTACACCTCCCCAAAGAAGAAGGGTATCTTTTAGTGTAAATTTTTGTGGTTTTTGATAGTTCGTGAAACCTTTTATCAGACGAATATCAGCAGCAAAAGCGATATTTTCTTTAATTTCATTTTCTTTCTCATATAACTCCACGCTGGCGGCGTATATATCCCCTGATGTACCTATAATCATCTGATTTTTAGTTGTTTGGCTGGACTCTATGATTGATTTTAAACTATCAGTGCGTTTGATTTCCTTTTGTACTTTCTTTAGCAAGTCTGCTTGATTTTCTTTATACAAGGCTGTTTTTTTCTTTACATAAGGCGTATTTTCTAGATAGTTGAGCAATCCCTGTTCAATTTTTTTCCAATTTTTATTATCTAAAACTTCTATTGTAATGGCTACAGAAAAATCTTTAAGCGTAGTTTTTGGAGACATTTTTTGGAGTTCTGTATTGGGTTCTGCTTTCAGGCTTGCCAAATCTGCCCAAACAGGAGCCTCTACCTGAGTGAGTTGGCTAAGCTCATTGTGATTGCCTTCTTTCGCCAAATCTTGGATGCCTCCGAAAAGAGCAATAAGCTCTGAAACGCTAAGCGAGCGAGAAACAAGTACCATAGAAGACTGATAACGAGGCTTGAACACTAAAAAATTAGTGATAATACCTGTAGTTCCTATAACGAGCAACACAGAAATAATGAGGACTAATCGCCTTTTGAAGAAGCTAAAAACTCGTAAGATTAACTCTAAAAGGTCTATTTCTTCGT
>JANRLU010000282.1:0-9319 GCA_033762275.1 Thermonemataceae bacterium
ACTAAAATTTGAAGCAGACTTGGAAGTGGAAATAGTGAAAGATCTTGTTCAAATCTGTGGTGGAAATCCTGATTTAATCAATAATATCTTAGCGTGCAACTCTTCTTAAAAGGCTTTCCAACAACTCTGGTCTGGAAGACCAACCAAGAGAGAATAGAATTTACTAAAGGTTTAGAGAAATGCTAAAAGTGATGAATATGTTTTTTTTCACCATAAACATACAATAATTTATGTCAAAATACCAAGTTTTTGTAGGAATAGATGTCAGTAAAGACCATTTGGATTTAGCCATTTGCACCAATGGTAAAGTTGCACCAGCTACACGCATAGCCAACACAATAAGTGCCATAGAAGAGTATTTAAGCACTTTTTCGGAGAAAAACACCTTATCTTCTACACTATTTTGTTTAGAAGATACAGGCATTTTCTCTCTTGGTCGGTCTTCCAGACCGAGTGACATTTATGAAAAAGGCATTTTACCTCCTTCCTCCGTGTGAGGTGTTATCGCCTGACACTATAGCCGTCAGGCTAAGATAGTTTTTTTCATCATCAATGATATTTTTTGATATGTAGATACGCAAGTGCGTATCTACATGTTTTAACCCTACTATTTACAATATTTAAAAATTTGATAATCAATATTTTGAATTATTAGCCTGAAGACTATGGGCTACCTGACACACAGCTAATAAATTTAAAAATTATATTTTCGGCTGTTAGCATTTAGTTTTGCGATAGCTTGCATCCTTTTTTCTGCTAAGTGTACCGCCGCCTGATGTGTATTGATATTTTCTTTTTCAGCGGTATCTACAATATCCAAAGTGTACTGATAAATGCGTTCTGTTTGTTCGTAGGCTCTTTCTTGTATATAAATAGGCATAGAAATTTCACAATATACATTGATAATACCTCCGGCATTGATAAGGAAATCAGGGGCATACAAAATTCCTTTTTCCTTGCACATATCTCCGTGTTTTTTCTCTTCATGTAACTGATTGTTGGCTGCTCCTGCAATAATACTGCATTTCAGGCGGCTCAGTGTATCATCATTGATAGTTGCTCCCAGAGCACAAGGAGCATAAATATCCATATCTATGTCGTAGATAGTATCTTTATCCACTACTTTGAGTTGTGTGTGTTGTTTAGTGAGTTCTTGTAATCTATCTTCATAAATGTCTGAAATCATTACTTGAGCGTTTTCTTTAAGGAGATGCTCCACGAGATATTGCCCTACGTGTCCTACTCCTTGTACAGCTATTTTTTTACCAGCAAGGCTATCGCTGCCATACATTTTTTTTGCTGCTGCTTTCATTCCCATATACACGCCATAGGCGGTTACGGGTGAAGGGTCGCCGCTACCACCCAAACTTTTAGGTTTACCAGCTACGTATTTAGTTTCCATTGCTACGTATTCCATGTCTTGTGTACCAATGCCTACGTCTTCAGCAGTGATATATTTGCCACCCAAGCTATCCACAAAACGCCCAAAAGCTCTGAATAAAGCCTCTGATTTATGTTTGCGAGCATCACCAATAATGACGGCTTTGCCTCCACCAATATTCAACCCTGCTACGGCATTTTTGTAGGTCATTCCTCTTGAGAGTCTTAGAACATCTTTGAGAGCATCAGCCTCTGAGGCATACATCCACATACGCGTACCACCTGCGGCAGGTCCTAAAATTGTATTATGAATAGCAATAATAGCTTTCAAACCTGTTTCGGGGTCATTACAAAAGACAACTTGCTCGTGGTTGTATGTACCGATTTGTTCGAAGATAGCTTGATTCATTGAGTTTTGTATTAAAAGTTAAATTTTATCTAAAAAAAATGCTAAATTTGCCTGCAAAAATAAAAAATTTATCTAATTTTTTTGATTTTCAATAAATTTTTTCTGCAAAACTATCAATTATTTTCAGGTATAGATTGTTTTGTAGGTGAAAGCCTTACAAACACATTCAATTCATCTAATAATTTTTTTATGAACTACGGAATTTTCACTATCCCAGACCCTAAAAATGAACCTGTATTAAGCTATGCTCCCAATAGCCCCGAGCGAGCATTACTAAAAAAAGCTTTACAAGAGCTTAAAAGCCAAGAATTAGAAATCCCAATGATTATTGGTGGCGAGGAAGTTCGTACCGAAAAAAAAGTACGCATAGCTCCTCCCCACGAAACAGCTCATACCTTAGGATACTACTACAAAGGAGGCAAAGAGGAAGTAGAGTTGGCTATTCGTGCGGCTCTTAATGCTAAGGAGCTATGGGAAAGCATGAGTTGGGAACATAGAGCAAGTATCTTCTTGAAAGCTGCCGAACTGATAGCTACTAAGTATCGCTATGAGCTCAACGCAGCCACAATGCTGGGGCAGTCTAAGAGTGTTTATCAGGCAGAAATAGACTCGGCTTGCGAAATCATAGATTTCCTAAGATTTAATGTGAAATTTATGGAGCAAATCTATAAAGAGCAACCTATTTCTTCAGCAGGTATTTGGAATAGATTGGAACATAGGGCTTTAGAGGGTTTCGTTTTTGCTCTTACGCCCTTTAATTTTACGGCTATTGCAGGGAATTTACCTACATCACCAGCAATGATGGGCAACTGTGTAGTTTGGAAACCTGCCGAAACACAAATTTATTCGGCTCGTGTATTGATGAAGATATTTAGAGAAGCAGGCGTTCCTGATGGGGTTATTAACTTAGTTTTTGTGGATGGACCCACCGCAGGAGAAGTAATTTTTTCGCACCCCGACTTTGCAGGTATTCATTTCACAGGTGGAACATCAACTTTTCAAAGAATTTGGAAAACCATAGGCGAAAATATTGCCAACTACAAAACTTATCCTCGTATCGTAGGAGAAACAGGGGGGAAGGATTTTGTTATTGCCCATCATTCGGCTGATGCAAAGGCTTTGGCTACTGCTCTTATTCGTGGAGCTTTTGAATACCAAGGGCAAAAATGTTCGGCTGCTTCAAGGGCTTATATTCCTGCAAATCTTTGGGAGGAAGTTAAAAAGTATATGCTTGAAGACCTCGCAGCAATAAAAATGGGAAGCGTGGAAGACTTTACTTGCTTTGTAAATGCAGTAATTGATGAAAAATCCTTTAATAAGATTGCTCAGTATATAGATAATGCCAAAAAAGATGGTGTAATAGTAGTAGCTGGTGGTAATTTTGATAAAAGTAAAGGATATTTTATAGAACCGACCATTTTACAAGTGCAAGACCCCAAATATATTACAATGGAAGAGGAGATTTTCGGTCCTGTGCTTAGCATATATGTATATCAACCTGAAAATTTCGAAGATACTTTGGAACTTTTGGATAAAACCTCACCTTATGCTCTTACAGGGGCGATTTTTGCTCAAGATCGTTACGCAATAGACTTGGCAAGTCAGAAATTACGCCACGCTGCAGGAAATTTTTACATCAATGATAAACCCACAGGAGCTGTAGTAGGACAGCAACCTTTCGGTGGAGCAAGAGCTTCAGGAACAAATGATAAGGCGGGTTCTATGCTTAACTTATTGCGTTGGACTTCCGCAAGAGCTATCAAAGAAACTTTCGTACCTCCTACTGATTACAAATATCCTTTTATGCAAGAGAGCTAAAATATTTAATATTCAGAGAGTTATCTCAACTCTCTGAATGTTTTTACCCAATGATGCTCTTTTGCAAATGCTTTTCCCTCTATTTCCTCAATCATATCAAGGCTTGCCACGTTACTCGTAAAAATAGCGTCAGCTTGTAGTAAATCTTCTTTTCTAAACAAACCTTCTTTAGTTTTGATAAGCAGATGCTTCGCAGTTTCTACAATATGACTTTGCATGATACCTTTTTTGCCGCCACACTTCAAGGAAGGATAAAATAAGCAATTATCTTTTATCCAAAAGATGTTTGCACTGATGCTTTCAGCAATATAGTTGTCGCAACTGAGCATAATGGCGTCATCTAATTTTCGTTTTTCTTTGGCGATACTTGCTAAAATATAAGGCAAAGCGTTCAGTGTTTTGTAAGGAGAAATACTTGAATAAGAGAGTTTTACGTCTTCAAAAAAAAAAGCTTTTTTGCTATGATGCTTTCTTTGAAAGGGGCTAACTTTTATGAGCCAATGAAAACTATGATTTTGAGGAGTATATAATCCTCCTCTGTCTCGCCAAACGCTAAGACGTACGCGATATGCTGTATTTTTTGGACTTCTGTTAATTGTATCTAAAACGTATTGTTTGAGATAAGATGCTGAGAAAAAGTTAGGAATATTAAAATGTAGGGCTAACATTCCCTCTTGTAGTCTATCAAAGTGTTTTTCCCAAAAGATAAGTTCTTGATTTTCAAAGATGATAGTCTCAAACAAACCATCACCATATTCAAAAGCTCTGTTGAAAACATCAAGCCTATTTTGGGTTTCTAAATAAAAAGATTCGTTGTAACAATACATTTCTTTTAAAGCATCAAAAAGGCTTTTAAGCCTTTTTGATGCGAAATTTAGTTCTTATTTATCCATTAAGTTAAGAGCAGAACCAGCTTTGAACCACTCAATTTGAGAGGCGTTATAGCTGTGATTTACTTTGAATTCCTCTTTACTACCATCTTTGTGAGTGAGAGCAATCGTTAGTTGAGTATTTGGTGCGAAGTTTGTTAGACCTAATACGTCTATGCTATCATCTTCCTGAATTTTGTCATAATCGGAAGGGTTTGCAAAAGTGAGTGCCAACATTCCTTGCTTTTTCAAATTGGTTTCGTGTATGCGGGCAAAAGATTTCACAAGCACTACTTTCACTCCCAAGTGGCGAGGCTCCATCGCAGCGTGTTCGCGTGAAGAACCTTCTCCATAGTTTTCATCTCCTACAACTATAGAGCCTATACCTTGAGCTTTGTATTGGCGTTGTACCGCAGGTACGCCTTCGTAAGTTCCTGTGAGCTGATTTTTCACGGAGTCTGTTTTGTCGTTGAAGGCGTTGACTGCTCCGATAAGCAGGTTATTGGAAATATTATCTAAATGCCCGCGAAACTTGAGCCAGGGACCAGCCATAGAAATATGGTCGGTGGTACATTTTCCTTTAGCTTTAATAAGTAATTTTAAGCCTTTGAAGTCTTCTCCATTCCATTTTGCGAAAGGCTCTAAAAGTTGCAAACGTTTAGAATCAGGTGAAACCAATACTTCTACTGCACTTCCATCTTCTGCGGGTGCTTGATAACCAGCATCTTCTACGGCAAAGCCATTAGCGGGCAATTCATCGCCAGTAGGAGGGTCAAGTTTTACAGCTTCTCCTTTTTCGTTGATAAGGGTATCTGTGAGGGGGTTGAACCCTAAATCACCAGCAATGGCAAGTGCCGTAACAAGTTCAGGAGAGGTTACAAAAGCGTAGGTATTAGGGTTACCATCTGCACGTTTGGCAAAGTTACGATTGAATGAGTGAACGATTGTATTCTTTTCTTGTTTTTCTGCACCCATTCTAGCCCACATACCAATACAAGGTCCGCAGGCATTGGCAAAAACGAGGGCTCCTACCTCATCAAATACCTTTAAAAAACCGTCACGTTCTATAGTGTAACGAATTTGCTCTGAGCCAGGGTTAATCATAAATTCGGCTTTAGCTTTCAAGCCTTTAGCAGAAACTTGTTTGGCTAATGAAACGGCACGGGCAATATCTTCGTAGGAAGAATTGGTACAAGAACCTATCAAACCAGCTTCTATCTTCAGAGGCCAACCATTTTTGATGGCTTCTTCTTTCAACTTAGAGATAGGGGTTGCTAAGTCGGGAGAGAAGGGTCCGTTTACGTGTGGTTCTAACTCTGATAAATTAATTTCAATGACTTCATCAAAATACTTGGCGGGGTTAGCATATACTTCAGGGTCGCCAGTCAAATGCTCTTTGATGGTATCTGCTAAAGCAGCAACTTCAGCTCTTCCTGTGGCTTTCAAATAACGGCTCATACTGTCATCATAACCAAAGGTAGAAGTGGTAGCACCCACTTCAGCACCCATATTGCAAATAGTACCTTTACCTGTGGCAGATAGACTCTGAGCTCCCTCCCCGAAATATTCAATGATTTTATCCGTTCCTCCCTTTACTGTGAGAATTCCTGCTACTTTCAAAATAACATCTTTAGCAGATGCCCAGCCGTTCAACTTGCCTGTAAGTTTCACCCCAATAAGCTTAGGCATTTTCAGTTCCCAAGGTAATCCAGCCATTACATCACAAGCATCAGCCCCTCCTACACCAATAGCTATCATACCCAAGCCACCTGCATTTACCGTATGAGAGTCCGTACCAATCATCATTCCACCAGGGAAAGCATAATTTTCTAAGACAATTTGGTGAATGATACCAGCTCCTGGTTTCCAAAAACCAATACCATATTTATTAGAAACCGAAGAAAGAAAATTAAAAACCTCTTCACTTTCCTGATTTGCTCTATTTAAGTCTTTGGCTGCACCTTCTTTTGCCTGAATGAGGTGATCGCAATGTACAGAGGAGGGAACAGCCACTTTTGCTTTGCCTGCCGTCATAAATTGTAAGAGAGCCATTTGAGCGGTTGCATCTTGCATTGCCACACGGTCGGGAGCAAAATCTACATAGGATTTTCCTCTCTCAAATACTTCTTTAGCTGGATTTACGTGTAGATGAGCATATAAAATTTTTTCCGCTAAAGTCATTGGACGTCCCAGCAATTTGCGGGCTACTTCCACACGCTCAGGCATACGAGCATACACCAACTTAATCATTTCAAAATCAAAAGCCATAACAGTTGTTATTTTAATTTGTAAATAAAACAAAATTACGAAAAAAACCTATTGGACAAATCATTATTTTTTGGAGAAAATAATTTAGAAGAATTCTAAATTGCATGTGAATAAATCTTGGAGGCTTTATTGTATAAAGGTTTTTTAGACTTTGATATGAAACGCAAATAAAATTTGGGAGTTGATAAAACTTTTTTTCTCTGAAAATGTTATATCTTTGTAATGTAAAATCATTCTAAATAATAGTTGTATGAACGAAATTTTGGTTGAGCACATCAATACTGACTATAAATACGGTTTTGTAAGTAATTTAGAGGCGGAAGAAGCTCCTAAAGGACTTAATGAAGAGATTATTCGGTTTATTTCTGCCAAAAAAAATGAGCCAGAATGGATGTTGGAGTGGCGATTAGCAGCTTACAAAAAATGGCTTACGATGCGAGAACCTCATTGGCAAAATGTAGAATATCATCATATTGATTATCAAGATATTAAATATTATTCTGCTCCAAAGCAAAAACCTAAATTAGATAGCTTAGATGAAGTAGACCCTGAGATTTTGAAAACTTTTGAAAAATTAGGAATTTCTTTAGATGAACAAAAACGTCTTACAGGGGTGGCGGTAGATGCCGTTATTGATAGCGTTTCTGTAGCTACTACCTTCAAAACTAAGTTGGCGGAGCTGGGTATTATATTCTGCTCTATGAGCGAAGCCGTTGAAAATCACCCTGATTTAGTAAAAAAATATTTAGGCTCTGTTGTGCCTGTTAGTGATAATTACTTTGCTGCTCTTAACTCAGCGGTTTTCTCTGATGGCTCTTTTGTGTATATCCCTAAAGGGATTCGTTGCCCTATGGAGCTTTCCACTTATTTTAGAATAAATGCGGCAGGTACGGGGCAATTTGAGCGTACACTTATTGTGGCTGATGAGGGAAGTTATGTAAGTTATTTAGAGGGTTGCACCGCCCCGATGCGAGATGAAAATCAGCTTCACGCAGCTGTGGTGGAGCTAATAGCCTTAGATAATGCAGAAATAAAATATTCAACAGTACAAAATTGGTACCCAGGTGATAAAGAAGGGAAAGGTGGAATTTATAATTTCGTAACAAAAAGGGGAATTTGTGCGGGTAATCACTCCAAAATTTCTTGGACGCAGGTGGAAACAGGTTCGGCGGTTACTTGGAAATACCCCTCTGTTATCCTAAAAGGAGACTACTCGATAGGAGAGTTTTATTCTGTAGCAGTAACCAATAATATGCAACAAGCCGATACTGGAACGAAAATGATACATATTGGCAAACACACAAAAAGTCGTATCGTAAGCAAAGGAATTTCGGCAGGAAAGAGTCAGAACTCTTATCGCGGACTTGTAGAAGTACATAAAAGGGCTGAAAATGCTCGTAATTTTTCCCAATGTGATAGCTTGCTGATGGGTAATCTCTGTGGTGCTCATACTTTTCCTTATATTGAGGTGAAAAATAAATCCGCTACGATAGAGCACGAAGCAACCACTTCAAAAATAGGTGAAGACCAGATTTTTTACTGCAATCAAAGGGGATTGGATACGGAAACGGCTGTTGCTCTCATCGTAAATGGCTATGCTAAAGAAGTTCTCAACCAACTGCCAATGGAGTTTGCGGTGGAAGCTCAAAAATTGTTAGCTATTAGTTTGGAGGGTAGCGTTGGCTAATAAAATAGAAGAAGGAAGTAAGGATAAACTCCTTATTTCCTTAAGCCTCATTATTTTCGTCAATATATTTCCATACCAATTTATCTTCCAAAAACTCTTCTGTTGCTAAAGTTGTAGGTTTGGGCATTCTTTCATAAAATTTAGAGATTTCTATTTGCTCTCTATTTTCAAAAACTTCCTCCAAATTATCAATAGGCGAGGAAAAGTCATTGAGTTTGTTGGTAAGCTCTTCTTTAGTTTTTACGGCTATCTGCTTAGCTCTCTGGGCAATCACAAAAATAGATTCGTACACATTTCTTGTTTTTTTTGCAATTTCTGCCATATCTCTTGTTACTAAAGAAGCAGAAGTAGTAATCAGTTTATTATTGGAACTGCTGACAGGTGTATTTTTAGTATTTTTCATGGCTTTGTTTTTTTATTGTTAGTTATCTTTTTTATCTAAGTTTTTAATTTCCTCTATTTTCTTTTGTGAGGAAGCATAAATATTCTCCACTTCTTTACTGTATGTTGTGTTAGGGAACTTAGCCTTAAACTCTTCGTAAAAGCTAATAGTTTCTTTCAGGCGAGCCGTCTGTTTGCTCATCACACTTTGCATAGCCATTTCGTAGGAGGTTTCTAATTTTTTGAAAGAAACTTCCTCCATAAAATCCGAATCAGGATAATCCTTTTCAAAATTACCTAAGGCTTGAATAGCTGATTTATAGTTTTTGGCATTGTAGAAAAATAAGGCGTTTTGGTAGGCTTTTACCTCCAATTTTTTTCTCAACTCTCGGATGATACTATTAGATTCTTCAACTCTTTTACTTTGTGGGTAAGTGTTCAGATAAGATTGTATAGATTGTATAGCTGAAAGAGTGGGGGTTTGGTCTAACTCACTTTCAGGGGATT
>JANRLU010000283.1:0-6423 GCA_033762275.1 Thermonemataceae bacterium
CGTGATATTCTTTGAAAAAACCACCCCATTGGCGGGCTTTCTGACAAGATTCTGGATGTACTAAAACATAAGGAACGCTTTGTACGTAACTCACCGCCATTTCTGCAAACTCCCTGTAACCTAAATTGTACTTTTTCTTTATTTTAGCGAAAGATTTATAGACTTCCTTCATCTTATCACGGTTATTTTTGGCAAGTTGAATATATACTTTTCCGTAGTAATCCTTTACGCTACCGTCAGAAACGGGCTCGGGAAGTTTCTCTCTAAATTCTTCCGCTTCACAAGCCACAGAAGGTAATATACTTACTTTTGCCTTGCGTTTTTTATTGTTGAAATCTTGCCAAATATGCTCATGAGTTACATAGCTTACTTGGCTTTCACAAGGCAACACTGCATCAAAATTTTGGACTTTTTCCGTAGATAAATTACTTGTATTTTCATATTTATCTGTTTTTTTGCTGTCATTTTCTTCCAATTCCTTCTTTAGCTCGTTCTTTACTTTGCTTTGATGCTTTTTATCAGAGGATTTCTTAGATACCTCTTGAAGAATTTCACCAAAAAACTTACTAAATAGTATCGAAGCAACTATTAGCCCTACAATCCATTTGAATTTTCTCATTTTTATATAGATTTAATTGCTAACAAATATAAAAAAAGTAAGGAATATTTCCTAAAATTTTGTTTTTTTTGTGAGTTTCATTATATTTGCACAAATTTATAGTTCTTGTATAAGAAAGGGGACAAAAGTCCCCTTTTATTTTAATAAAAATTTTAGTGTGATGAGTTTGGAGCAAGAAATTTCAAATTTTGTGTCTTCTATATTAGAGCCAGCGTTTTTTTTGGTAGAAATACAAATAAAGCAACTCAAAGAAAAGAAAAAAATAATGGTTTTTTTGGACGGAGATAGTGGCGTAAATATAGATGTTTGCGTGAAAATCAATAGGGCTTTAGGAGCGTTTTTGGAAGAAAAAGATTTTATTGATACTGCTTACGACTTGGAAGTTTCCTCACCAGGCGTGGATAACCCACTAAAATTGTGGAGGCAGTATCCTCAACACATAGGCAGAACCCTTATGATAACGCTTCAAGATGATAGCCAAATAGAAGGGAAATTACTTGAAGCCGAAAACCAGAAAATTAAGATAGAACAGAAAAAAGGAAAAGCTAAAAAAGCTGAAATAACCGAACAAGAATTTGACTTTACTTCAGTGAAAACAGCAAAAGTTCTTATATCTTTTAAATAAATAAGATTTTAATAAAAAATAAACAGCATTATGGTAAATAACAGAGAACTTACCGAATCTTTTATGGAGTTTGCCAAGTCTAAGGGCATTGATAGACCTACAATGATTAGTGTTTTGGAAGAGGTATTCAAAACAATGATTCGCAAACAATATAATACAGATGATAATTTTGAAATAATTATCAATCCGAATGGAGATTTAGAGATATTTCATTATCGTGAAATTGTGGCTGATGACCACCCCGATTTGAAAATAAACCCAGCAATGATAGGCATCACGGAAGCAAGGAAATTTCAAGATGACTTTGAGATAGGAGAAGAATTTGCAGAACCTATAGATGTAGCCAAATTTGGGAGAAGAGTGGTTCAGACAGGTAGGCAGACGCTCATACAAAAAATAAAAGACTTAGAAAAATCTAATTTGTACGAAAAATATAAAGATAGTGTAGGTGAGGTAATCGTAGGAGAAGTGTACCAAATTGTAGGTAAAGATCTCATTATCACTGATAACGAGGGAAATGAGCTCCTTTTACCCAAAAATCAGCAAATTCCTAAAGATAGATTCAGGAAAGGTGATACAGTAAAATCCGTGATTGATAAAGTAGAGCTTATCAATGGAACGCCTCGTATTATCCTTTCGCGTATCTCTCCCAAGTTTTTGGAAAGGCTTTTTGAACAAGAAGTTCCTGAAATTTTTGATGGGCAAATAATTATCAGAAAAGTAGTAAGAGAACCTGGTGAGAGAGCGAAAGTAGCCGTAGAGACCTATGACGAACGTATAGACCCTGTAGGAGCTTGCGTAGGAATGAAAGGCTCGCGTATCCACTCTATTGTAAGAGAACTCAATAATGAAAATATTGATGTTATCAATTATACCGAAAATATGGAACTTTATATACAAAGAGCTTTGAGCCCCGCAAAAATTTCTTCTAATTCCATCAAAATAGAAGAGAACGGACGAGTTTCGGTTTACCTCAAACCAGACCAAGTTTCTTTGGCAATAGGAAAAAGTGGCTTAAATATCAAATTAGCAAGTAAATTAGTAGGAAAAGAAATAGATGTATGGAGAGATATAGATGAGTCTGAATTAGATGAAGAAGATGTAGATTTGAGAGAATTTAGTGATGAAATAGAGTCATGGATGATTGATGAACTACGTAAAATAGGCTTGGATACAGCTAAAAGCGTCTTGGCTTTAAGCAGAGAAGACTTGATACGCCGTACTGATTTGGAAGAAGAACAAATAGACGAAATACTTAATATCCTGCATCAGGAGTTTGAAGAGCAGGAAGAAGAGGAGCAGTAGTTTCTTAGGGCAATCGCCCTAAGAAAAAAAGTAAAAAATCATTTTTTTTGTAAAAAATACTTATATTTGCAGTCCCTACAAGGCTTGCCAGCTTTCTAAAGAAAATAAAAGTAGTCCAAATTGCCTACTTAGCAATAAAAAAATAAAAAATAAAACAAGCTGTTTCGAATATCAACTCTATGTCAGAAGAAAAAACAATGCGATTAAACCAAGCTGCAAGGCATTTCAATGTAGCTACCACCAAAATAGTAGAAACTCTTGCCGCTAAAGGTTTAGCAATAGATAACAACCCCAATTCCAAACTCAATGCAAAGCAAATTGAGATTTTGGAAAAAGAATTCCGTTCCTCTCTGTTAGAAAAACAAGAAGCGACACACAAAGCCTCGCTCAACAAAGTAGTGGAAAATAAGCAGCATACTAAAGTAGTGGAAAAAAAGAAAGAAGAAGCTGTATCTACTGAAGAAACACCACAAGAACAAAAAAATGAACTTGTAGAACTAAAACCAGAAATAGAGAACAAAATAGTAGTAGAGCAGCAAGAAAAAGTACAAGAGCCCCATACCGAAAAAAAAATAGGTTTGAGTGTGGTAGGTAAAATAGACTTAGATGCCCAGAAAAATAAGTTTCAAAAGCAAAAAACACAAGAATATCACACAAAAGATAAAAAGGATACTAAAAATTTCAAAGAACAAAAAGATAAAAAATTTGAGAAAAAACCTTACGAAACATCTAATAATAATAACAAACAAAATTTCTCTGAAAAAGGGCAGAAAAAGGTAGAAGAAACAAAAAAAACTTTCCAACAACCCAAACAAGAAATCCCCCTGAAAGTTGAAAATAAAATAGAAGAGAAAAAAAATATACCAACAGAAGAAACTATCAATCCTGTTGAGCTCATTAAAGCAAAGGCTGAAACTCTCAAAGGGCTTACTGTTTTGGATAAAATAGTACTACCTGTAGAGAACTCTCGCAAGAAAAATAAGCCCCTAGCGTCTTCTGACAATAAAGATGAGAAAAAGAAAAAAAGAAAACGCATCAAGAAAAATACCAAGCCTAATACTGAAAATAAAGTAAATCAGGCTGGTACTACCACCACTACCTCTCAAGAACAAAAAAGCAAGGTAGAACCTAACAATAACCAACAAAATAATAAGAAAAAACGCATAGATAAAGAAGAACCAACTGGCAAAGAAATCCAAAGCCAAATCAAGGCTACGTTTGCCAAAATGGGCGGAAATACCCAAAAGAAAAAATCTATCAAGAAAGTTCTTAGAAAAGAACGCGAAAATGAGGATTTAACTACCGAACAAGGAAATCATCTGAAAGTAACAGAGTTTATCTCAGCGAATGATTTAGCGAATCTAATGGATGTCTCTATCAATCAGCTTATCTCTAAGTGTTTGTCCTTAGGTATGTTCGTCTCTATCAACCAACGCCTTGATGCCGAAGCTATTACAATTATTGCCGATGAGTTTGGCTATTCCGTAGAGTTCATCTCAGCAGAGGAAGAAATAGATGCGGAAGTAGAAGAACAAGTAGATGATGAAAAAGATTTAGAACCTCGTTCGCCTATTGTAACCGTAATGGGACACGTAGACCACGGTAAAACTTCCTTGTTGGATTATATCAGAAGGTCTAATGTAGTAGCAAAAGAGTCTGGAGGGATAACACAACATATTGGGGCTTATAGTGTAAAAACTGAAAATGGCAAGAAAATAACGTTTCTTGATACTCCAGGACACGAAGCCTTTACTGCGATGCGTGCCAGAGGGGCAAAACTAACTGATGTGGCAATTATTGTTGTAGCTGCTGATGACAGCGTGATGCCACAAACCAAAGAAGCGATTAACCACGCTCAATTAGCGGGCGTACCTATCGTATTTGCCATTTCAAAAGTAGATAAACCCACTGCCAATACAGAACGAATACGCGAACAACTTGCCCAAGAAAATATTTTGGTAGAAGAATGGGGAGGAAAATATCAGTCTCAAGAAATTTCTTCCAAAAGCGGCTTGGGTATCAATGAACTCTTAGAAAAAGTACTTTTAGAAGCTGAAATCTTAGACCTCAAAGCCAATCCCAATAAAAACGCTATTGGTGCTGTGATTGATGCCACCCTTGATAAAGGAAGGGGTTATGTATCTAACATCTTGATACAAAGTGGTACTCTAAAAATAGGTGATATTATTTTGGTAGGAGCTTTGTACGGACGTGTAAAAGCAATGACAGACCACACAGGAAAACCCATTAAAAAAGCAGGACCCTCAACTCCCGTACAAATTTTGGGCTTGAGTGGAGCTCCGCAAGCAGGGGATAAATTTCAGGTATTAGATACCGAGCGAGAAGCCAAAGAAATTGCCAACAAACGAGAGCAGATTTTGAGAGAGCAGAGTATTAGAGCCACCAAACGCCTCACCCTCAGCGATATAGGTAGAAGAATTGCCTTAGGAAGTTTTAAGCAACTCAACATTATTATCAAAGGTGATGTTGATGGTTCGGTGGAAGCCTTATCCGATTCCTTACTCAAACTTTCCACAGAGGAAATCCAAGTAAATGTTATTCAGAAAGCTGTCGGGCAAATTACCGAAACAGACGTCAATTTAGCTACTATTTCAGATGCTATTATCATTGGGTTTCAAGTTCGTCCTTCGGTGGGAGCAAGAAAGTTAGCAGAGCAAGAACAAGTTGAAATTCGCTTGTACTCAATTATTTATGATGCCATCAATGAGGTAAAAGATGCCATGGAAGGTATGCTTGCACCTCAGATAGAAGAAGTAATTGTGGGCAATTTGGATATTAGGCAGACTTTCAGAATTTCAAAAGTTGGAACGATTGCAGGTTGTATGGTAACTGATGGTTATATTAAAAGACAAAGTAAAATCCGTATCATTCGTGATGGAATTGTTATTCATACAGGAGAGTTGGATAGTTTGAAACGTTTCAAAGATGATGTTTCTGAGGTAAAATCGGGTTATGATTGTGGTTTGAATATCAAAAACTTCAATGACTTACAGGAGCACGACACCATAGAGGTCTTTGAACAAAGAGAAGTAAAAAGAACTTTATAGAAAAAAGCCTCTCCTCAAACGAGAGGTTTTTTTTACAAAAAAATAACATACAAAATTTTCTAAGGAAAAATAATTTTTCCTACCTTTGTAACATCTTTAATAAAACCCTTTATTTTTTATGCAAAAACAATCTTTTAGGGCTTACCCCCCCCACTTTTAAAGTTAAAGCTACTCATTTTGAGCATCTTGCTGCTTTATCTCGCTGCTTGTAAGAAAAAAGAAGAAATCTTACCAGAAAACAAAACCCAAAACTCAACGAATAATATCCAAAATGCCAGAGCCTACTTTTATGCTAAACAAGCTCAAGCTCTTGCAATGAGGCAGCAAAATAGCAGTTCAAGTAAAACTAATGGAACTATCTTTGAGAGTACAGAGTTCAACTCTTTCGCACCTGCTTGGGATAGCACACAAACTTTTACCGCACAAAATGGCAATACCGTCTTGCTAAGCCCCGTTTTTAGAAATATCACTATCAGCTATCAGGCAAATATCTATTACATTCGCCGACTAAGAACAGAACTTAATCCGCAAGGTATTGTACTAAAAAGTACGATTATAGAACTCATTACCAAGCAAGCTGCCATTGCTGAACAAAAGTATGCTATCCTCACAGAGCCACAAAACTACCCAAATACCAGTGAGTACACAATTTATGAATACGATTTGGCATATAATTTGACGAATGAAAGGTGTGTAAATTGTGAGGAAAATGAGCAGTCAGGTCCTCCTCCTCTATTACCAATAGATATGTGTAGATATGAAACAGATATATGTGGTGTTATTTTAATTAGCTACGAACCTTGCGA
>JANRLU010000284.1:0-6043 GCA_033762275.1 Thermonemataceae bacterium
CATGATTTTTGATACTTATTTGGTGTTTAGGTATCCCTGTAATGATTTCTCGAGTTTTGCCAGAGCGAAAAGCCATGCTGCTAAACAATTCATCTACATCTTCTAATATTTTACAACTTAGCTCTATAACCATGTCATCGCCTTGGTGGAAATTACTAGTTTCTATACCTGCGATATTTTTTATAGTGATATTGGTAAATCTGACTTGTCCATCTCCTCTTCTTGTTTTACTATCCTGAATAGAGGTGCTTTCACTTATTCTCTTAGCAAAAGAATTTTCTATATAGTTTTTGATGATTATATCTATTTTTTCTTGCATATGTATTTGACCGTTCTTCATCAGCAAACCTTTAGTACATAAATCACTTAAACTGCCCATATTATGGCTCACAAAAAGTACGGTTCTGCCTTCGCCTCTTGAGACATCTTGCATTTTCCCGATGGCTTTTTTCTGAAACTCGGCATCACCTACGGCAAGGACTTCGTCTACAATCAGAATTTCAGGCTCTAAATGAGCTGCCACAGCAAAAGCTAAACGTACGTACATCCCTGAGCTATAACGCTTTACAGGTGTATCTACATATTTGCCAACGCCCGCAAACTCTACAATTTCATCAAACTTATTGCGAATGTCATTTTTAGTCATTCCTAAAATTGCTCCGTTCAAGAAAATATTCTCCCTGCCCGTAAGCTCAGGATGAAAACCTGTGCCAACCTCCAACAAGCTCGCTATTCTACCTTTTACTTTGATGCTTCCTTTTGTAGGCGAGGTAACTTTGGATAAAATTTTGAGCAAAGTAGATTTTCCTGCCCCGTTTTTGCCGATAATACCCAAGATTTCGCCTCTTTTTACCTCAAAGTTGATGTCTTGCAAAGCCCAAACGTATTCGCCTTTGAGATTTTCTCGGTCGTTGGTTTGCCCTATTTTGAGTGTAGGGTCTTCTTTACCTCTGAGTTTTGCCCAAAAACGCCCCACATCATCACGTAGAGAGCCAACGCCCATGACACCTAATCTGTATTGTTTCCAGAGATTCTCAACTTTTAGTACAATATCTGACACTTCAAAAAATAATTACAAACGATTCTTTCCCAAAATTACGAATATATACGGAATAACGGAAAATTTTTCTAAATTTTTCTTACATTATTGTTGTCTATATTATTAAAAATTGCTAATTTTCCTCATATATTTTGCAAAACAACAAATACGTATGAGTTACAAGCACAGCGATAGCAACGAGCTAATTCGAAGATTCGAAAGAATGCTACACAACAAAGAACAAGTAAGTTTCCCTGAGGAATCTTTCGGGAATGTTATTGAGTTTTATACTGAAAAGGGGAAGTTTAAGGAGGCTTTAAAAGCCTGTAACTTGGCACTTTCTCAGTATCCGTTTTCCTCTGATTTTAAGTTCAATAAAGCTCAAATTTTGCTTTATACAGGTAACTATGAGGAGGCTTTGTTTATCATTGATTCTTTAGAGAACTTTCAACCATTTGATTTGGAGTTGAATCTCCTCAAATCAAACTTGTTATGTTCTTTAGGAAAATATGATGAAGCAGTAGAGGCTTTGCATAGCCTTCAGAATTATTATAGAGAAGGACAAGATGAGATTTTTTTCAACTTGGGTGTTGTCTATAAATATTGGGGAAAAGCAGAAGTAGCTGTGGAGTATTTCAAAAAAGCTATTTTGGAAAATATTGAACACGAAGCTGCCACTTTTGAGCTTACTTATACCTTAGAAAATCAGAAAAAACTTGGAGAAGCCGTTAGTTTTTATGAGAAAATTATAGATGATGACCCCTACAATTATCTGGCTTGGTTTTATTTGGGCGAAATATATGAAAGGTTGGGGCAAGCCGAAAATGCTTTACAGGCTTTTGAATACGCAACGCTTATCAAAGATGATTTTGCAGATGCTTATTTTGGTATGGGGACATCTTATATGAACCTACACCATTATATAGAAGCTCGGCAGGTTTTTGAGAAAGTACTTGCCTTAGAGGAGGAAGCAGATGCTGATGTTTTTTGTCATTTGGCGGCAACTTACGAAAAAAATAAAGAATATGCACAAGCGATTATGTATTACCAAAAAGCTATTGCCATAGATAATAGGTGGGACGAGGCTTGGTTTGGGATAGGTTCTTGCTTTTATGCCCAAGAAAAATGGTTGGAAGCTATCCAAAACTTTAAAAAGGCAAGTCAGTTAAACCCTGATAATCCGGAGTATTTTTTGTGCTTGGCAGATGCTGAACAAGACTTTGGAAGTTGGGTTTCGGCTGATGAAAATTATCAAATAGCTGCTAATTTAGACCCATTTAGAGCGAAAATATGGCTAAATTGGTCGTATCTTTATTACCAACAAAATGATTACAGCAGAGCCATAGAGATTATAGAACAAGGCTTAGAAGATAATCCTGAAAATTCAGAAATGCTTTACAGGCATATTGCTTATTTGATGACACAAGGGCAATTTAAAGAAGCGTTCAGGTATTTGGAGTTAGCTCTCTCTTTATATTACGAAGAGCATTCGTTTTTATATGATTTCTTTGAAGATTTAGAAATTCAAAAAGCACTTTTTAAGGTAATACAGCAATACAAAGAAATGTAAATAAAAAAGGAGGGAAACCTCCTTTTTTATTTGTTAAAAGCATCTTTGAGTTTTATTTCTGTGAGTTTGCGTTTGGAGTCTAAAGGAAAATCCGCTTTTTGAAACCAATCGTAGTAGTTAGGCTCTTGTTTCAGAACATCTTTGATGAGCTTACCTTTGTGTTTGCCAATATTAAAAACTTCCTCGCCTTTATCATTGTAGGTCATTGTACCCGCAAAATCAATTATCTTTTCGGCAGTGATTTTATGCAAAGCTTCCATATCATTACGAACGGGCTCATAATCATTGCCATTTTTATCTTTTATTTTCTTTCCTTGGTAATGTGTAATTTGAGATTGCAAAACTTCAAAGGTCGCCAAATTATCCGCTTCTGCCGAATGGGCATTCTCTAAGGTTTTTCCACAATAAAACTGATACGCTGCTGCCAAATTGCGGGGCTCCATCAGATGGAATATTTTTTGAGCATCAATAAGTCTTCTATTATTGATAGAAAAGTCTATATCATTTCTCAGAAACTCCTCCACCAACATTGGCACATCAAAACGAATGATATTAAAGCCCGCTAAATCGCTGCCTTCCAAAAAATTAGCTAATTCTTTGGCTACTTGCTTGAAAGACGGAGCATCTTTTACATCTTCATCATAAATACCGTGTATGAGGCTACTTGCCAAAGGAATAGGCATTTGAGGGTTAATCCTTTGTACCTTACTTTCTTTTGTTCCATTGGGGTATACTTTCAAAAAAGCATATTCTACGATACGGTCTTTGGCAATATTGATACCTGTAGTTTCCAAATCAAATACTACTAAGGGCTTTTTAAGGTATAAATCCATTGTTGATTATGGTATAATTTTTTCTGTTAATTCTTTGATATTCAAGCCACCAAAATTACCAGAACTCATCAGAAGTAAATTAGTGTTTTGATAGTCTTGTTCCTCCAAAAATGTTTTTAGGGTGCTTGGTTCATCAAAAACTTGTAAATTTTTACTGTCAAAAGCTTTACTAATATCATCTTTGCTGATAGGTGGAAGATTTTTATGAACCAAAGTTTGAGGGTTAAAGAAAACCAGAGCTATATCAGCTGTTTCTAAGGTGTGCTTGTAGTTTGGTAAAAAATTGATATTCAAGCTACTAAATGTATGTAACTCCAAGCAAGCAATCAATTTCTTGTTTGGATACTGCTTTTTAAGGGCTTTGGTAGTTGCTTTTACTTTGGAGGGAGCATGGGCAAAATCTTTGAAAATCATAGTTTTCTCGTTGCTTCCCAACAACTCCAAACGATTGGCAGCTCCTTTAAAACTCTGAATAGCTTGGTAAAATTTATCTTCAGAAACGTACAGTTTCTCACAAATGGCTTTGGCAGCACTTATATTTTTCATGTTGTGATCCCCGAAAACTTGTACTGGGATTTGTTGTTTATCTTTAGTTATCAAAAAAGTTTTACCATCAATAACTTTATGATTATGAGCTTGATAAGGCACAACAGAAACATCAGCTCTTTCTTTTTCACAAAGAAAGTTGGCTAAATAGTCATCACTATCGTAGATGATGGTGCCGCCTTTGGGAGTGGCTTCTGCAAATTTTTCAAACTGCCTTACATAGTCATTTTCCGTTGGATAAGCGTTGATATGATCCCAAGAAACACCACTAACCAAACCAATATGGTGCTTGTAGTAAGCAATTTTAGGTTTGGGAGCTGTTGGGGCAGCGGGGTACTCATCACCTTCTATTATAATCATAGGAGCATCTTCAGAGAGTTTTACCATTACCTCAAAGCCTTCGATTTTAGCACCTACCAAGTAGTCAAACTTTCTGTTATTTTGAGCTAATACGTGCATTACCATTGCTGTAATGGTGGTTTTTCCGTGGCTACCTGCTATTACAATTCTTTGTTTATCAACACTTTGTAGATAAATGTACTCGGCATAAGAATATACAGGAATTTCTAATTCTCTGGCTCTGACGAGTTCTGGGTTATCTTTGCGGGCATGCATACCCACAATCACGGCAGAGAGAGAGGCATCTATTTTTTCAGGAAACCAGCCAATTTGTTCTGGTAATAAACCAGCTTTTTCCAATCGCGAGCGAGAAGGCTCAAAAATTTCGTCATCAGAACCAGAAATGAGGTAGCCTTTAGCCTGCAAAGCCAAAGCCAAATTGTGCATGGCACTTCCTCCAATAGCTATAAAATGTATTTTTTGATTTTGTTTCATTACACTTAGCCTATAATTTTGTGTATGCTACATAGTAGAATTGGCAAATATAGTGCTTTTCAGTTTTGCTACAAACATATCTTGGTTTAGTTTTAGAAAAACTCTTTCAAAAGCGTATAAAACACAGACTTATTTTGCTCTTTCGGACTTATTTTTATATTTTTGAGCCTGAATGTATCATTTTCTTGTAATGAGTTTAAGAGCAATTATTATAGAGGACGAAGCCAAAGCTCGTAGAGTATTGGAAGAACTGTTGAAGACGTATTGCCCGAATGTTGAACTTTTGGAAGCGGTAGGTAATGTACCTGAGGGCGTTAAGGCTATTCAAAAACATCAACCAGACCTTGTTTTTTTGGATATAGAAATGCCCCAATACAATGGTTTTCAGTTGTTTGATTTTATCGAAGAGGTCAATTTTGAAGTGATTTTTACTACAGCTTATCAAGAGTATGCCATACAAGCTTTTGAGGTATCAGCGATTGCTTATTTGCTAAAACCTATCCAGATAGAGAAAATGGTACAAGCAGTGGAGAAAGTTGTAGAAAAAAACCAGAAACAAAGCAAAGAACGGCTACAAGTAATGAAGAACAATCTTAATCAGGAGAAAATAAGCAAGTTAGCTTTTCCTATAGCTGATGGCTACTTGTTTCTTGAAACCAACGAGATAATGTATCTTACGGCTGAAGGAGCTTATACAATGGTATTCCTTAGAAATAATAAAAAGGTCTTGGTTTCAAAAAGTATTAAAAATCTTGAAGAAATGTTAGATTTTTCACCCTTTTTGAGAGTACATCGTTCTTTCATTATCAACTTAAATGCAGTAAAACAATATGTAAAACAAGATGGAGGCTATATAGTAATGGAAAATGAAGAAACCATTAGTTTGTCTAAAGAAAAAAAGGCAGATTTTTTATTAGCTTATCAATCACTTAGTTAAATTTATTTGACAAAATCAAAAAAATAAAGCAAATTTGTTCAAATTTTCAAATATGAATAAAAAAGAAATTTTGCAAAGCATCAATCCTAATGATGTAGGAACAGCAGGAAAACTTTTTGGTTTGCCTTTTGACGAAGAAACTGCCGAATTAGTTATCATCCCTGTACCTTGGGAGGTAACAGTATCTTATAGTGCAGGTACAGCAATTGCTCCTGAAGAAATTTTATATGCTTCTGCACAAGTGGATTTGTGGGACGCTGATATAGAAAATGCTTGGCATTTGG
>JANRLU010000285.1:0-20150 GCA_033762275.1 Thermonemataceae bacterium
CCTCGCTCAACCCGTACAACTCGTAAACCAATTGGTCTATTTGGGTTTCTAAGATTGTTATGTCTGAAGAGGGATTTTCTTTTTTGGTTGTGATAATTTCATTTACCAAGGCTGAAATGTTATTGCGAACAATATCGTTTCCCGTAGCGATGGGTATTTGACTAAAATATTTCCATATCAATTGATAGCCGTTTTGAATAGCCGTGCAATATTTAGAAATCAACCACCAACCCATTTTTGAATTTAGTATCCCTAAAAGAACTTTGTCGTCTGATGGAATTATCCACATGGAGTCGTTACAGAACACCCCCGTTTCGTCATAAATGAAACATGGCTTAACTTGAAACTTCTGATACATAATTTTTGGTTGCTCGAACTTATCATAGTAGTCGCAAGCTCTCAATTCCCAATAATAATCACCCTTATCAGTTCTTTTTTTGGCTTTGGTTTCATATTGTTTTAGACGATTAGCTAACTCTGGAAACTCACTTGCAAACCATTCTTCTGGATTATTGCCACCCAGTTTCTTTGTGAAGCCTTTTTCAAATTTGATAAGATAATTTGATGGTTTACCTGCCAAGTAGGGTTTAACTTCACGACCAAGTAAAAAAGGGCGTAAATGTTTGGAGTATTTTGAATTGATTTTGATTAACTCTTCGGCTTTCTCTTTTTCGATTACAAACGCTTCTGTTAAGCCTGTTTTAATACCGTATTTACCCATCTCACCAACATATTCTTCTAATCTTTTGCCTTTTGAAACTAACTTTTGTAATAAATTTTGGTCTTGCGGATTAGAAACTATCCAAGTTTCATCATTGAGTGATTGATGGTTTATATAATTGGTTGCGTTAAAAATATAGGCAGAGAAATCATTAATAAAATCAGACGAATGAATTTTGGTCGCTTTGAATGTTTGTTTAGCTGTTTCCTTACTTGCCGTTAAAATACACGGATATGTGGTTGCTTCTTCAAAAACCTGAAAATCGCCAAAGTCAATAATTTCAATAAGATTTTGCTCCAATAAAAATTTTCGAGCAGGCTGGCCGTAACCTGCCTGCATAAATTTATTGGGCATGATAAAGGTGAATAGTCCTTTGTTTTTCAATATCTGAAAACCCTTTTCAATGAAGAAAATATAAACATCGGCTGTTCCTGTATAAAGCCTGAACTGAGATTTGAAATGTGGCTTTAGTTCTTTTATTTCTTCTTGCCTTATGTAAGGCGGATTTCCAATTACCACATCAAATCCCACAAAATCGCCCTCATCATTGAGCACTTCGGGAAATTCAAAACGCCATTCAAAAGCGTTTTCAAAAATTTTGTTGGCTTTTATCTCTTCAATTTCGGTTTCGAGTTTTTGTACTTCCTCTGCTAAAAGTTGTGCCTTTTTTTGCTTTTCTTTTTTCTCCTTTTCACTTTGCTCGAACACAGACTTTTGGTTCATCAGATTAAACAGTTCGCCTTCGAGTTTGCGTTTTTTAGCAACTTTCGGGTCGTTTTTAGCGATTTCACTTCTGAAATTCGATTTAATGTCGGCAATCAGCCGCTCCATTTCTCTTTTCTGTTCTTTGCTTTGAGCATTGCGGTAGGTTGATACCGCTATTTTATAGGTATCTATCGACCATTTTTTTCCACGGATAAATCCGTGGGTTATGGGTTCGTTTATCGGGAAACGGCTCACCAACGAGTTTCCGCATTTGATGTTGATGTCAATATTGGGAAGGGTTTCTAATTCCCATAGCCCTCGATTTAAATCGGGGGTTTTGTAATAAGCGTTTTTCAAAAGCTCAATCCACAAACGCAAACGGCAAATTTTTACGGAGTTGGAATTGATGTCCACACCGAAAAGACAATTTTCAATAATGGTTTGTTTTTCGTGGAAAAGCGTTTCTTGTATTCGCTGGCTTTCTTTATTGCTTGGATTGTATTCAAAAAGTTCGCCTTCTTCATCTGTTACAATCAATTCATCATTTACCACTTCCACCTGATATTCTTTCAAGCGTTTTCCGTCACGGTCTTGCAGAATTTTTAAGTCGTTTTTTACGGCAATGATTTCATTAAGTGCCGAAACCAAAAAGTGTCCTGAACCAACAGCAGGGTCGCAAATTTTGATACTGTTTACAATCTTGTTTGCTTCCTTTCGGTCTTCAATTTTGTCGTAAAGTTCTTCAAGCGTTGTGCAATTCCATTTTTTGGTTTCGTTGAATTTCTGCACAACGGCTTTGCGAATGGTTTCACGGCACATATACATAGTGATGAAACCGGGAGTGAAAAAAGAACCGTCTTTGTAGCCGTTTATTTTTTCAAAAATCAGTCCGAGAACCGAAGCATTGATAAGCGTTTTGTTGTCTTCCTGAATTTCTTCACCGCCTTCGGCTCCAAAGTCGTAAGCATCTAAAAACTCAAACAAATATTGGAGCGTGGAAATATTGCCTGTCCGTTTTTTGCCTTGCTGGTCTTTGAGTACAGTTTGCGAAAAAATCGGAATGGTTTTATGGTCTTTCAGGTTACTGATAAAAAGTGTAAGCTGCTCAAGCTCTGTTGGCTCAAAAAGTGATGAATTAAGGTAAGGTACTTTTTCAAATTCCTTTTTTACATCTTCGTTTCGCTCCTCATATTTACGTGCCAATACTTGAAAAAATAAGCTATTGAGGTCGTCATAGTTCTTGATTTTATCAAGGTTAAGAAACGAATAGGATTTGTCACCTTTGTGATAGTTGATGAGTTGGGCTTCCAACAATTTCAAAAACAAAATTCTGTTTACCCAAGTGATACAGAGTTCAAGAGCCACATTAAAAAGTCGCTCCTGTTGTGTATTACCGAATTGATTGGGTTTCTCCAATCGGCTGAGTTTATCTAAACTTTCAAGTTGAATGATGGCATCTTCAAGAATTGTTCCTGTGTGTCGTTCTCTTGCTTTGTTCCGTTCAATCAGTTTTTTGCTTCCTTCTTTGGTTTCGGTAAGCCCGATGATGTGTAGCAACTCGCTGTAAAAGCGTTTGTCAAGGCTGTTACTGTCATTGGTGAAGGGAAGTTTTAAGAGATGCTCTGGCGAAAGTAATTTGAATAAAGCTATTAGTGAATTATCGTCTGTATTCCATAACCCACGATTTAAATCGTGGGTTATGGAATCATGGGCAATGGAATCGTGGGTTGTGTAATAATCCTGAAAGTTGAAATAAGTAAATTCAATTTCAGAAGTTATGCTATCAATAAATGGTTCGGCAATTTGTTTGTAGAAAAATTCGGTTTTGGTGTCAGCCAAGCGTCCGTCTTCAAAATCAGTGAATTGCTTGACAAAATTTTTATTTTGAGCAAAAAGCCTATCAAACAAGACAGCATCAAAGATAAACCATTCGTTAATATTGGTTGCCACCAGATGTTTTACCTCAAGATTTTTATGAGTGATTCTTTCTCGTAAGTAATACAAGACCAATTGATGAAGTGCTTTTGCATTGATATTGTCTTTGGCAGGCATTTCAGCTTTGTTACCTGGCTTTTTAGCTTCAATAATTACCCCTACGGAACTCTGAGCGTCTTTTTGGTTATGAATTACTAAATCGTTTCTTCCCTTAGCATTGATAAAATGATTAGGTTCGTAATAAGTTTTATTTAAAAAGGTAACAAGCAGATTTTCGTGAAATTTCTCACTTTCACTGTTGTTTATGCCATCAAGTAGGGTAATGAGATGATTCTTGAATCTTTCAATCTCATTTCTGCTCGGTTTTACCTTTAAAAAGGCTTTATTAAGAGCTTTGCGAGGGTTCAAATCTTTTAAAATCATCTATAATTTTCTGTTTCTATGGGAGAATAATTCGGGCTAAAATGTTTTAGGCGTGTCTCCAGATTTATTTTTGATTTGTATAGTGCGTGTAGGGAAGGCAAAATCTCCTCCTCTTTCGGTAACTATTCGGTGAATTTTGAAATTTATATCATCTTTCACGGACATAAACTCAAAAAAATCGTTGGTTCTTACAAAATAATATACGGTGAGTTTCAAAGAGGAATCTCCAAATTCAGAAAAAAACACTTGGTTATTCTCGTCTGTTCTGGAATGATTATCCAAAAGTATGAGAATTTCTTGCTTGATAAGTTGCAGAATATCAATGGGCGTGTCATAGGTCATGGAAAGGTCAAACTTAGCACGCCAAACGCTTCGCTCACTCCAATTATCTAAGGCTTGGTCTATCATCATTTTATTGGGAAGCGTAATTAAGGAGCGGTCTAAAGTACGAATACGAGTTGTACGAAATCCCACACGCTCCACACGCCCCAAAATATTGCCTACTTGCACCAAATCCCCTGTGATAAAAGGTTTGTCCAGAAAAATAGTAAAAGAGGCAAAAAGATTTTCTAAGGTTTCTTTGGCAGCCAAAGCCACTGCCAAACCACCAATTCCCAAACCTGTAACAATCGTGGTTACATTAAGCTCAAAAACATTGCTCAAAGTCAGAAGAAACATCAAAAGAATAACAAATACTTTTGATATTTCTTTTAAAAAAGGAGCTAAGTGGTCATCTAACTTATTGGTGGTGGTTTTTGCTTTTTCTTGAAAGTAATTTCCCCAAAAACTGATTACTCTTAATACGAGATTTGTAAGCAGTATAAACAACAAAATTTCGTAGGCTTTGTGTAAAACCATTTTTACCCCAAACTCTTTAGAAGAAGCTAAGTTCCAACTTTCAGGGAATTTGAGTTGTATGAAGGCAAAATACAAAAAAGCAAATACCAAAAGTCTGCTTACATATTTTTTGGTATAAATAACAAAACTACTCAAAAGGCTTTCATCAGCTCTTTTGATAAATATTTTTGAAAAAAGTCTAATGAGGAAAGGAGCTAAAAACCCCTTCACCACAAAGCCTATTAGCAAAAGGAAGAGAAAACCCGCTATATGAGAAGGTTCATTCTCTAAAATATTTCCATCAAAATACTGATTTACCCATTTAAACATCGGAAACTAAGCTGTTTTAATAAGTAAAATAACAATTCCTGTAATAATTACATTCAAAATAGCTAATGGTAACAGGCCTTTCCAGCCTAAGTTCATTAGCTGGTCATAACGAAAACGGGGTAAAGTCCAACGAACCCACATAAAGAAAAACACAAAAAACAGAGCCTTCCCAAACAATGCCCCCACCCCTATCAGTGTAGCAATATTTTGACCCGCATTTTCTGCTACCCAAGTCATAAAAGGATAATTATAGCCTCCCAAATACAAGGTAGAAATCATTACAGAAGACACAAACATATTGATATACTCTGCAAAGAGATAAAAGCCTAATTTCATACTGCTGTACTCGGTATGATATCCGCCGATTAATTCTGTTTCACATTCGGGCAAATCAAAAGGAGTACGGTTACACTCGGCAAAAGCAGAAGTAAGAAAAATAATAAAGCCCAAAGGCTGTAAAAATATAAACCATACGTCTTGTTGAGCGTTTACGACCTCTCTCAGAGAAAGAGAGCCCGTCATCATTACAATGGCAATGATAGAAAGCCCCATGGCTAATTCGTAGCTGATGTTTTGGGAAGCAGCCCTGATAGCCCCCAACAAAGAAAATTTATTATTAGAAGCCCAGCCACCAATCATCACACCATAGACACCCAAGGCTACTACAGCAAAAACGTACAAAACACCCACATTAGCATCAACGCCTTGTATATTGAATTTCACCCCAAAAAGCTCCATTTCAGCCCCAAAAGGAATCACTGCACTTGTCATCGTAGCAGCCAGCATAGCCGCAGAAGGTCCTAAGATGAATAACCATTTATTGGCATTGGCAGGAATAAAATCTTCTTTAAAAAACATTTTACCCGCATCTGCAATGGGTTGTAATAAGCCAAAAGGACCTGCCCTATTCGGACCTATTCTATCCTGAATAAAAGCAGCTACTTTGCGTTCTGCATAAGTAGAATAAGTAGCAATAAGTAAAGTTATGCCAAAAATAAGTAAAATAATAACACCTTTAATTAAAAGCAGCGTTGCGTCCATAATAACTGATAGTTTAAATCAAGGGCAATTTCTAAAAAAAAAACGAAACATACGTATTTTTTTTAGAAATAATTTGAGTTTTGTGTGCCAAAAAGATGTATTCGTAAACAAAAAATCTACTTTCGTGATTTTTTTGTACCTCTCTACCCAAAAATTATTTTTCTTGCAAAGAATTTTAACATTTTTTAGTATATGAGAAGATTTATTTTTTCAGTGTTTGTACTCAGTTTTATGAGTTATGGTGCATTTGCCCAAAACAAACCCAGTTGTGCCATTTTATTATGCTCCGAAGCCTACAAAAATGACAGTGGTAATACAAATATTACAAGTGTATTCTCTGGTTTTAATGAAGCTGCTGTGGGTAAGTCAGAAAAGTTTACGGTATATGTTCGTTTTCAAGGGTTTTCGCTCAATACTGTACATCGTTTTTATATCACTTTGGAAGACCCTAAAGGGAAAAATATACTCACGACTAAGGAAGCAAGTTTCTCATTCTTAAGCAATCTGGATATAAGAGCACATACTGCTAATTGGACGGTAGATTTTGAAATGAAAGGTACTTATATTATCAAAGTTTATGTAGATGACAAAGAAGTTGAACGTTTGTATTTCGGTGTAGGTGATTAGTGAGAGATAATTCAACTATTTATTTATACTAATAAAAAGATGCTTTTTACATAATAAGAGCATCTTTATTTTTTTCTTTCAAAAATAAGCGTATATTTGCCCCTGATTTTGGTAATCTTTTTAGTTTCTAAAAAGATTTTAAAAGGGAATACGGTGCAAGTCCGTAGCTGTCCCCGCAACTGTAAACCGAAAAAAAGGTTTGTTTGAACTCCAAAAGCCACTGCCTAAAGGTGGGAAGGCAAAACAAACTTCGGTAAGTCAGGAGACCTGCCAATACTTAATAACTTGTTTCATTGCTTTCGGGTGAAAGGCTTGGAATCTTAAAGAAAAATCTCTTTAAAAAGTGTTTAAATACTTTTTAAACATTATGTTTTTAAGTTTCATCTTTTTCCTGAAACGACTTTAAAAGTCTTTCAGATGAAAAAAAAACTACTTATGGCTTACCTGCTTGGCTTTTTGGCTTGGCAGGCAAAGGCTCAAGATTCTTTGGAGCGTATTGTTATCAGGGCATATCCATACGAAAAATATGCTGTTGGAGCAAAAATATGGCAGGCAGATTCCGTTTTGCTTTCCCAAAATACTTTACCCATTTCTCAATGGCTTTCAGCTTATACACCCGCCTACCTCAAAGAATACGGCAATGGGCTTTTTGGCTCTATTGCTCTCAGAGGTACGGGGGCAGGGCATACGGCTATCCTCTGGAACGGTCTGAACATCAATTCAGCCACACTTGGTGAAGGAGATTTTGCGAATATTCCTACTTTTGCCAATGCTTCTGTCGCCTTACAAATGGGAAATGCTGCTTCCTTGTATGGCTCTGAGGCGATTGGTGGGGCACTTCTTCTCAGTTCATTTGAGCCTTCGGAACTGGATACCCAAATTTCTTTCAAACAAGAAATCGGGAGTTTTGGCAGAAATTTTTGGGGAGCAGAAGTCCAAAAAAATACCCAAAAAATAGCTTTCAAAACAAACGTATATACTTTTAACCTAAAAAATAATTATGAAATCCCAAGCCTCACAGGCAACACACAAAATAATACGCCTATCAATTACTTGGGAATCAGCCAAGATGCTATTTGGCAAATCAATAACAAACATACAATTAGCTTACACCATTGGTACAACTCTAACCACAGAACTCTCGAAAATGGAGCCACTTTGTTGGATAATAATTTACGCCTAATGCTTGATTGGGAGCATACGTTTCATTCTTCTAATCGCATAACAGCCAAATTTGCCTATACCAACGATTTTTTACGCTACAACCTTGACGATACCACACAAACACGCCGCTTGGCAATGATATTAAATTACGAAAAACAGCTTAAAAATAATTTTAGCGTACGTTTAGGCTCTCAAACACAATATTTTTTGATGAACGTAGATGCTTATCAGGAAAAAAAGACCGAACTCAGAAACGAATTTTTTATGTTTAGCCAATGGCAAGCTACTTATCGTTTGGCTTTACACCTCAATTTAAGACAAGGTTTGGTAAGCGGCTATACTGCCCCATTCACGCCAGCCCTCGGTTTGGTTTATAGCTTGCAAAAAACTGAAAACCAATTACTTAAATGGAAATTGCAAATTAGTAGAGCCTATCGCTTGCCCACACTGAACAGTCGTTATTGGCAGCCGGGTGGCAACCCAAATATCCAAGCAGAAAATAGCCTCAGCACCGAAACAGGCATCATTTGGGAGAAAAAAAACCAAAAAAGCAAGCTACAAGCAGAGGCAACGTTTTTTGTGATGCAAGTAGAAGATTGGATTCTGTGGCAACCTACTGAAGGTGGGGTTTGGTCGCCAGAGAATTTACAGAACGTCTTTAGTAAAGGAGCAGAACTTAGTGTGATTTATCAGCTGAAAATCAAAGATTTACTACTCAACTCTTTTCTTCATTATACCTTCTCAGAATCCTTTATTACTACCATAAAAAATGACCAAACAGGTCGTTTTGAAGGTAAAATTTTACCTTACAGCCCAAAAAATCGGGCTTCCTTTACTCTTTTTGCCAACTATCGCCAACACTCTTTATCTTGGAACACACACTTCACAGATACTCGTTTTTCCGATTTAGCTAACCAAAACAAGCTGAAAAGTTTCATTATCAGTAATCTGAGTCTTTCTCGGAGTTTTAAATTACAATCACACAAACTAAGTATCAATCTGAATATCAACAATTTAATGAATAAAACTTACGAAAATATCCAAAATCAATATATGCCGAAACGTAATTACCAACTTTCTATTCAATATATTTTCAACAAATAATTTTCTACTTTTATGAAAAAAAACAAATTTTCCATTTTTATTTTTGTACTTTTTTTAGCCAGCTTTGTTGCCTGTAAAAAATCTGATGACCCCGCTCCTATTATTTCAGGGAAATACGAAAAAGGCGTCTTGGTTATCAATGAAGGTAATTTTTCAGAAGGAAATGGCTCTTTGAGTTTTCTTTTTCCTAATGATAGCCTTGCCAATGGTATTTTTGAGAATGAAAATGGCGGACTTAAAATTGGAGGTACAATCCAAAGTGTAAATAGCTATTTATCAGGAACTAATAAAAAATTGGCTGTTGTTACTAACCGCAAAGACCAAGTAATTCTGGCTGATGCCGATAGCCTCAATTTTATGGCTGTTGTCTATCCCGAAGCCGATAAACGCTTGGACAACCCTGTGAGTTTTGCCGCCATTGGAGAGAAAGGTTTTGTCAGTAATTGGGGAGATATCAATCAGGCTTTTGGGAATTACCCTAAAGGTTTTTTGACAGAAATAAATCTAAAGAATAACACTTTTTCAAGAAAAATAGCCCTTGATGGTGTTCGCCCGCAAGATGTAATTGCCGCCAACAACAAACTTTACGTAACTGTGAGTAATGGTTCTGATATATATGTATATGACAGCAATGGCAATTTTTTGAAAAACATTCCAGTAGAGCAAAGCCCTGACAAGATGCTCATAGATAAAAACGGCAAAATATGGGTAATTTGCAATAATGAACCCGATTATGTAAATTTCACTGATAATGAAGGTACTTTGTTGCGTATAAATCCTGAAACTGATGCAGTAGAACAGAGTATCCCTAATGTGCCTTGCGGTTCTTACAATTCCAAAATAGCCTACTACAACGATAAAATTTATAGCTTAAGAGATAAAAAAGTTTTTGTAATAGATACCACGAATAGTTCTGTAAATGAACTCATTAGCAATGATTTTTCTTTGTACGGAATTGGTGTAAACCCCAATAATGGTGATTTGTATCTTGGTGAATACATTTTTGCGAGCAGTAGTAGAGTACGACAACTCAGCAAGGAAGGTGATTTGATAAGAGAGTATTTAGTAGGAATTGGCACAAATGGTTTTCTGTTTTTTTAGAAAATATACGAAACCAAACATTCAAAATGTAGCTTTTTTCAGAAAAGGCTACATTTTTTATTATCTTTGGAGCGTCATTCGTCTAAACGATTTTTATGTCTGAAATCCTTAGCAAAGAATATTTAGAAAAACTACAAGAAGCCCTTGAGCAACAAGATATTAGCTTTATCAAAGAGCAAGTAGAAGACTTGCATTATGCTGATATTACGGCACTCGCTTACGAGTTGGAAGAAGAACAGATGAGTTTTTTGCTTTGCAATCTGGAAACAGAAAAGGCTTCTGAAGTTATAAGCGAATTGGATGAAGAGACTCGAACCAATTTTTTCAAGAAACTTCCCTACCAAAAATTAGCCAGTTATATTGATTTAATGGAGTCTGATGATGCCGTTGATGTACTCAAGGAGCAAGATATTCAGATAAGAGAACAAATTATCGCTACACTTAGCAACCGAGAAAAAGCAAGGAATATTATTCATCTTTTACCTTACGAAGAAGATACCGCTGGTGGGTTGATGGCAAAAGAGTTTATCAAAGCAAATATCAATTGGAGTGTAAAACAATGTATTGAGGAAATCAGAAGGCAAGCCGAAAGAGTAGAAAAAATTTATTCTATCTATGTGGTTGATGAAAAAGGTATCCTGAAAGGACGTGTTTCACTAAAAAAAATAATATTAAGTGCGGATAATACCCTCATTGCTGATATTTATGATGATGAAGAGCTTATTTCGGTGGAAACCTACCGTAGGCAAGATGAAGTAGCTACCTTGATGCGAAAATACGACTTAGAAAGTATCCCTGTAGTAAATATACAAGGAAAATTACTTGGCAGAATCACTATTGATGATATTTTGGACGTAATCCAAGAACAATCAGAAGCTGAAAGACAGGCTATGTCGGGGCTTTCTGGGGATACTGAAGAAGATGATACCATTTGGACATCTGTAAAAGCACGTTTACCTTGGCTTTTGGTCGGTATGGTGGGAGGATTATTGGCTGCTTCGGTTACTAATATGCTTGGACAGCCTGTCATCGTCTTAGTTTCTGTTTTAGCTAATTTCACCACGCTTATTGCTGGTACAGGCGGAAATGTAGGCGTTCAATCCTCCTCTATTATTTTGCAAAGTTTAGCCAATAAATCTGTATTTGAGTTAAGCACTTTTCAGCGTTTGGTGAAAGTTTTTGTTATAGCTATTCTCAATGGACTGATTTTGAGCACTTTTGTAGGAGTTTTAAGTGTCATTTTTGGCTATGAAATAAAAGTAGCCTTGGTAGTGGCTGTTGCTCTTTTGACTGTCGTACTTTTAGCCTCTCTCACAGGTACATCTACACCTCTCATACTCAATAGGTTAGGAATAAATCCAGCCTTAGCAGCAGGTCCGTTTATTACTACTGCCAACGACCTCATTGGGCTTACCGTATATTTTTTAGTAGCAAGACTTATTTATCAAATATAAACAAAAAATATTTTATTATGGCAAGTTCTTTAAAAAATCTCAGTGAATATTCCAATAAAAATCTCGTAGATATAAGCCGTAAACGTTTTGGAATTGTGGTAGCCGAATGGAACAACGAAATAACAGAGGCTTTACTTGACGGAGCTTATCAAACGCTTCTCAAAAACGGAGCAAAGGAAAAAAATATCTTCGTAGAAAGCGTAGCAGGTAGCTACGAACTTATTTTAGGCTCGCAGTGGCTTGCACAAAATGATAAAATAGATGCTGTTATAGTTTTGGGTTGTATTATTCAGGGAGCAACTCGCCATTTTGACTTTATTGCTCAAGCCGTTGCTACAGGTATTGCTGATGTGAATTTAAAGTTTAACAAACCTGTTATTTTTGGTGTACTTACCACCAACGATTTGAAACAGGCACAAGAAAGAGCAGGTGGCAAACACGGCAACAAGGGTGACGAGGCAGCTATTACTGCTATCAAAATGATTGGTATGAAAACTAATCTAACAAAAAATCGTGTGTGGTAGCTCTCTAATCTTCATACAATCAAATTGTTATGCAAATAAAAAAAAGCACTTACAAGTATTACTTTGTAAGTGCTTGGTTTTGAAGCTCCCGAAGCTGGGCTCGAACCAGCGACCCTCTGATTAACAGTCAGATGCTCTAACCGACTGAGCTATTCGGGAATTGTGATGCAATATTAGAACTTTTTGAGTGAGTATGCAAGTATTTCTTTAACTTTTTTTTAAAAAAAAGTTAAACTCCCTGATTATCAGCACCGAAAATTTATTATACAAAAAGCTTTTTAAAATCTGCTTCACTTGCTCCTTTTTCAATGGCTTTTACCAATTTACCAATAAAAACAGAGCCATTACTTTGAGCAATACCCATCTCTTCAGCAAATTTCACGCAAAGTTCTATCTCACTATTGTGTATCACTCCATCAGCAAGCATCATTCCAACAAGCTCATAAAGTTGTTTGTAGGCTCTCTCATCATTTGTACTTGCCATAGCCACTTTCGAAGCATTTTTTTCTAATTCTTCAGGAGTCTTTGCTGAGATACCATAATTTTTAGCAACTTGCAATAAATATTCTTTCTCAATTTGGTCGTAATAACCATCAGCTTTTGCCATAGAGATTAAATTTTGCAAGTGGCTACGCTGAGGTGCGTTTGTGCTTGCAGAACGAAATAAATTTAACCAAGCCATAATTTTGTTATTTTTATACTTTATTACGTTGAATTTCACCAAAAGGTTTCACAAATTTTATCAAAAATAATTGAAAATCAAAAAAATAGAAAAAACTTTTTTTTAAAAAAATACTATATTTGCCCTTATATTACTTTTATGAAAAAAAAAATCTTCTTAGATACACTCGCTTCTCTGATAGCCGCAAATGCTTTAGCAACTTATACAGACTATTATTGGCTTGGTCAAAAGTTTGAGATAGAAATACTGTATGCACTATTGGTATTTTTTGTATCATTTTTTAGCTTTTTAGGCTTTCTTATTTCTTTACGAAAGCAAGAAAATACAACTACTTTGATAGGCAATAGCTTGGATTATGTTTTTATAGCTTATCTACTGTTTTTAGTAGTTGGTTTGGGGCTTGCTTTTTGGAAATTAGGTGATATTTATGATAAAAATTTTGGGAAAAGACTTCTGGATTTGATAGATAACGAGGCTGTTCGTAATTTTTTGGATATTTATGCAACAGCTTCCAATAGTAACATTATTCTTACACACTTTGGGCTACTACTACTTTTGTTGCTTACCGTATTTCCCAGAGTATTAGCGGCTTGGCTAAAAAAAAATCCTACAAGAAGTATGTAGGATTTTGATGGCTCAATAAAAAATTATGATGGTAAAAACATTAACATCACAAGCCCGATAGCCAATAAAACGGCTACCTCAGCTGCATCAACAAGCTTTTCTTTGTTCAATAGATTTCTTTGTGTGATAATTTTCATAGCAGTAGTTTTTGTTTCCTATTCTAATGACCCTGCATTTTCGGAAAGGGTTGCAAGGCTTACAAAATTTTTATTATTTTTATAGCAAAATACAAACCAAAAAAATATAATTATGCAAATAAGTGTAGAACTTAGCTTGTATCCTTTGGATAGTGATTACGAAAATATAGTTTGGGATTTTATAGGTTTTCTAAAAGAAAATGCTCATTTAGAGGTTGTTACAAATGGTATGAGTACGCAAGTATTCGGTGATATACAAGAAATAATGCCAACCCTAAGCCTTGCAATGCAAAAAATATACGAACAAAAACAAGCTATTTTGGTAATGAAAATGGGAAAAGATATACTTAAAATTCCCCCAACAATTTTGTAGTTTTTCTATTAAATTATGCTAAGTACCCTCAATGCCAAAAATAACTTTTGAATTTTCTGGAAAAAAGCTATAATTTTGGCTCTAATAAGAAGTTCGTAATGGCAAACACTATTTTCCCTCAAAATAAACCGATTAGTGCTTCCAAAGAGGCAAAAAAAAAGAAAAAAGTCGTATTTAAACCTATTAAAGACCGTAGGTTTCAACTCTTTGTAGGCTTTTTTCTCTTATTTTTTTCTTTGTACTTAGTTGCTGCTTTTGTATCTTATCTTTTTACAGCCCAAGCCGACCAAAGTTTGGTAGAAGCCTATCAAGAAACAGGCATCAGAGAGGCAGGCGAGGAAGTAGAAAATTGGCTCGGAATCTACGGGGCAGTGCTCTCCTATTATTTTATCTATCGTTGGTTTGGCTTAGGAGCAATGTTTATTCCCATTTTATTATTTGTTTACGGCTTTCGTGCAATTTTCAGGGTGCAGCTACTTTCTTTAAATAAAATTTGGGGACTTACTATTTTTGCCTCTTTGTGGGTAAGTACTTTATTGGGCTACTTGGTGAGCAACTCGCCTGACAATTCTTGGTTACATAGCTTGGCTGGCGTTACAGGCTACGAAGTCGCCATAGGCATCAAAGCCTTATTAGGCTGGGGAACAGTACTTTTGCTCGTTTTTTCTTTTTTAATATTTGTAGTGTATGTTTTCAATGTTACTTCTTTAAAACAAAGTACCAAAATCCCTAAACAAAACTCCGAACCACAAGTAGCCTTAGAAACAGATAAAAAGGCAGAAACCATCAGAAAGCCTATTATAGAAGAAAAAATACAAGAAATCATAGAAGCTAATGATGAAAAAGAAGAAGAAAATGTTATCTCTACCCAAAAAGAAGAAGATGAATTAGAAAAAATGGGTATCAAACTTATTTCTAAAAACAAAAAAGATATAGTAGCCCCTCCAGATATAGAAATAGAAGACAAAGAAGATTTCAAAGAGGAAGAAAATGAAAATGACTTTGAAGATGTGTATGAAAATAGAAGAGAAAACCTCCCAGATTATATCCAAGAAGAAGAAGAACAAAACTATGAAGATGAGCAAGAAGATAGTGATGATATAGTAAATGATGCAGAAATTTATACAAACCCTACTACGCCTATTTGGCAAAAAAATACAGACGAACTCATCAGCGAGCAAAGACGCAACGAACATAAAGATAGCACTCAGAATAAAAAAGTGGTTTTTGAAATAGCTGAAAATACAAACAACTCACAAAATCCAACTACAGAGGACACAGAAGAAATAGAAGAAACCATAGCCAATACAAGTCCTTATGATGCTACCTCAGATTTGAGCCGCTACATACTTCCACATCCCGAGCTTCTTAATGATGTGGCTCAAGGGGAAGTACAAGTAAGTAAGGAAGAATTAGAAGCTAATAAAGATAGAATTGTAGAAACATTAGGGCATTATAGCATTGGCATTAGTTCTATCAAAGCAACTATCGGTCCTACGGTTACCCTCTACGAAATCGTACCGGAAGCAGGCATACGTATCTCTAAAATTAAAAATTTGGAAGATGATATAGCCCTCTCTTTAGCAGCTTTAGGTATTCGGATTATTGCTCCTATACCTGGCAAAGGTACTATCGGGATAGAAGTTCCCAATAGGCAAAGAGAATTGGTAGGAATGAAGGCTCTCATCAATTTTGATAAATTCAAAAATACTGCAATGGACTTGCCCGTGGTATTAGGAAAAACCGTTACTAATGAGGTATTTATGGTTGATTTGACCAAAATGCCACATTTATTGATGGCGGGAGCTACAGGGCAAGGAAAATCCGTAGGATTAAATGTTATTTTAGCTTCCTTGCTCTACAAAAAACACCCCTCCCAGCTCAAACTCGTACTCGTAGACCCTAAAAAAGTAGAACTTACGCTCTTTAATGCTATAGAAAGACATTTTTTAGCCAAATTACCCAACCAAGAAGAAGCCATTATCACTGATACTTCCAAAGTTATCAATACGCTTAACTCCTTATGTATTGAGATGGATAACAGATATACACTCCTCAAAGACGCTTCTTGCAGGAACATCAAAGAGTATAATCTGAAATTCACTGAGAGAAAACTCAACCCCAAAAAAGGGCATTTTTATATGCCTTATATCGTCTTGGTGATTGATGAATTGGCTGATTTGATGATGACGGCAGGCAAAGAGATTGAGCAACCCATCGCCAGATTGGCTCAGTTGGCTCGTGCCGTAGGTATACACTTGGTAGTTGCTACACAAAGACCTTCGGTAAATGTAATTACGGGGATAATCAAAGCGAATTTTCCTGCAAGGCTTTCGTTTAGGGTAACTTCCAAGATAGACTCTCGTACAATTTTGGACACGGGCGGAGCGGAACAGTTAATCGGTATGGGAGATATGCTGTACTCCACAGGCTCTGACCTCACACGTATTCAGTGTGCATTTATAGATACCCCCGAAGTAGAACGTCTTTGTGAGTATATCTCACATCAACAAGCCTATCCTTCTGCTTATTTGTTGCCAGAATATGTCGGCGAAACAGGTGAAAGCAGCCAAGAAGATTTTGATTTTGAGGATAGAGATACACTTTTTGAGGAAGCAGCTCGTATCGTAGTACTTCACCAACAAGGCAGTACCTCTTTATTGCAAAGAAGACTAAAAATAGGCTATAACAGAGCTGGTAGGCTGATAGACCAATTAGAGCAAGCGGGCATAGTAGGTGCTTTTGAGGGAAGCAAAGCCAGAGAAGTCTTGCTTGCTGATGAGGTAGAGTTAGAGAAGATTCTAAAAAATTTCAAATAAAAATAAAGCGAATAATTTTTTAGGAATTACTCGCCTTATCAAATTTATTAAGCATAACTGCTTAGCATCAAAGGCATCAAAAGCATTAGCGTTTGAGCATTTTCTTCTGTTTCGTTGGGTAAAATAACTCCTGCCCTATTAGAAGCTGAAAGCTCCAAGCTTATCTCTTTAGCAGAAATATTAGAAAGCATCTCTATCAGAAATTTTGCATTAAAGCCAATCTCCATATCTTCTCCCTGATATTGGCAGAGTAAGTTTTCAGAGGCTTCATTAGAGAAGTCTAAATCTTCAGCTAAAATTTGTAGATTATCATTGCTAATTTTTAAACGCACCAAATAGGTATTTTTATTGGCATAAATAGAAATTCTACGCAAAGAAGCTAATAAATCAGTGCGAGAAATCAGCATTTTATTGGGGTTATTGGTAGGAATAGCATTTTCATAGTCAGGAAAACGCTCATCAATCAAACGACAAACCAACTGCGTATCTCCAAACTTAAAGAAAGCGTTAGATTTACTAAACTCTATGGCTACTTCTGTTTCATCGTGAGGCAAAGCTACCTTCATTAAATTAAGTGCTTTTTTAGGAACAATCACACCCGAACGTTGGGCATTACCTATGTCATCACGGCGATAACGAATCAGGCGATTGCCGTCAGTGGCTACAAAATTAGTAGCGTCTTCTCGCATATCTACATAAACCCCCATCATTGCAGGGCGAAGTTCATCGTTGGTTGTAGCGAAAATGGTATTAGAGATAGCATCAGCAAGTACTTTGGCACTGATGTTTATTTTGGAGTTTGCCTGCGAAACAGGTACTCTTGGGAAATCAGTAGCATTTTCGCCAGCAAGTTTGTAACGACCGTTTTCAGAAAGCAATTCTACTGTAAAAGTCTCATTATCAATGGAAAAGGTAATAGGCTGTTCTGGAAGGCTTTTCAGTGTATCCAAAAGAATTTTGGCGGGTACAGCAATGTCTATATCTTCACTCGACTCCACCGCCAAGTGGCTGGTCATTGTTGTTTGCAAGTCCGAAGCGGTAATTTTCAAATCACCTTCGTGAAGTTCAAATAAAAAATTTTCTAAAATCGGAACAATAGGATTGTTGCTTACCACGCCACTCAATACCGCAAGCTGCTTCTGTAGAGCCGAAGTCGAAACTGTGAATTTCATATATACACTACGTTTAAAATATTAAAATAACTCATCTTTTTGCAAATTTAACAAAAAAATAATTCACTGATATTTATTAAGTTTTTTATTTTCGTGTGTGTTCAATGTTTTCCAAAAATTAGCTCACAGGTCTTCTTTTTGTAGGCGTACAATCAAATTTTGATGCAATAACATTGTTTTTTCAGAAAGTAAAGAATTATCAATTTCTAATTGTTTGAGAATATCTATCAGGCAGTTTATTTTCCCTTCCAAAGAAAAATACTTATTAACAATAATAACTCTTTTTTCTTTCAAAATACAATAACCCGATTTGAAATTACCTTTTTCGTAACGTAAAAAATGCCCAGATTCTGCAAAAATATCTTCTATTTTACTCAAAGTTGCTGGCGTATATTTAATTTCCATTTTTTATTTTTTATGCAAAGATAATATTTTATGCAAAAAAAAGCCTCCAAATAGAGTAAGTGCTTTCTCAAAAAATAAACTTTGTATAATATTACTAAAAATTTGGTGAATGATATTTTTTTACTATTTTTGGTTCACCTAAAAGTCAAAGCTATGCAAATCAAATATTTACAACTCTTGATATTGATTTTAGGGCTGTTAAGCCAAAATATTTCTGCTCAAAACTTCAATGCCTTTGGCAGTGTGGGGGCTAAAAGTGCTGCCATGGGCGGTGTAAGTACTGCTATTGCTGATGAATGGGCTATTCTTAATAATATAGGTGCTTTAGCTGCCAATAAAAATTTGGAAAGTCCAACAGCTATGATTTCTTTTGAAAACCGGTTCAATAATAGTTCCCTCAATGCTTACCATTTTGGTATACTTAGCCCGCTAAAAATTGGTGGCGTAACAGGCTTGAGTATCAGTCGCTTTGGTGATAAATACTACAATGAAACGCAAGTAGGGCTTGCTTATAGCCATCAAATTAGTTTGGTAAGTGTAGGGGCAAAGGTGAATTATTACCAAACTGCCGCCAACGACCAAATAGGAATTACTCAACAAAGCAGAAGCACTTTTTTGATAGAATTGGGTGGAATGGCTAAGCTCTCCGAAAAATGGGCTGTGGGTATTTACGGCTATAATTTCACGAATAGCAAACTTAAAAGTTCTGAAGGCGAAGACAGAATTCCTGTCATACTAAAAGCTGGTGTAAGCTATCAGCCATACCAAAAATTATTGCTTAGCCTTGAAACACAAAAAGATATAGATTATGAAGCCACTGTAAATGTAGGGTTGGCTTATCAAATTCATAAAAACTTTTCAGTGCGTACAGGTATTTCTACGCAGCCCTATAATATTGCTTTCGGGGTCGCTTTTCAGCCTAAAACCTTTAGTTTTGATTATGCTCTGGCAAACAACAACGCTTTGGGCTGGATACACCAAATCTCTGTTCGTTATGCCTTACTCTCCAAAAAATCTGAACCAACAATAAAAGAGGAAAAATAATGAAAAAGTATCTCTCTATTAGTTTTTTGATGGTTTGGAGCTTAATCTGGCAAGCCCAAGCACAGCCTTATCCTCGTAAAGAAATAGATATCAAAAAGTTTGTAGAAGAACTTTTTGCCGTACAAGACCAAGATGAAGATACCAACTATGAAGATATTTACGAAGCCCTCTATCAGTTGTATTTAGAGCCACTCAACCTCAATAAAGCGACTAAAGAAGATTTAGCTCAACTTTTTATCCTCAATGAAATACAAATAACAAATTTACTTTCGCATATCCAAAAAAATGGAAAACTACTTTCCATCTATGAATTGCAAGCTGTAGAAGGTTTTGATTTGGACACCATCTATAAAATTTTACCTTTTGTAAACGTTGAGAATTCCGAAAATGCTGATGCCCGCCCACTTTTTAAAAGAATTATAGAAGAGGATAATCGCTACTTAATTATGCGTTACCAGGTTGGTTTGGAAAAAGAAAAAGGCTTTTCGGAAGAAGCTACGCCCTCCACCAAATATTTAGGCTCTCGCCCTCGCCTTTACACACGCTTTCGTACAAGCCATAGCAAAGATTTTAGTATAGGCTTTACCATGGAAAAAGATGAAGGCGAACAGATTTTATGGCAACCCCAGCAAAAGTTTTATGGGGCTGATTTTCTCTCTTATCACGCTTTTTTTGAGAATAAAGGGCGTTTCAAGCAAATTGTACTCGGAGACTATCAAATACAAGTAGGACAAAGTATTTTATTGGCAGCAGGTTTTAATGTGGGGAAAGGTGCAGAAGCCGTACAAATTAGACGAGCTAATATTGGCATCAAGCCCTTTACTTCTCTTTTAGAAGCTGGTTTTATGCGTGGGGCAGCCGTCAACTATAATTTACTCAAAAGCAAAAAAGGAGAGTTAGATGTCTTGGCTTTTGCCTCTTTCACCAG